>JACXUQ010000095.1 GCA_014763835.1 Thiotrichales bacterium | reverse complement strand
TGGGGCTTTAAGGTGGGGGAAGTGACGCTGTTTTTCAGCAAGTTCAGTCAGGGCGACAGCGAACTGGAGAGCGGTCTGTGAAACTCAACAGGCCGGCTCGGGCATGGATCGGCGCATGGCTGATGTGGATGGGGACAACTGTGCAAGCGCAGACCGCCCCCACCGAACCGCTGCCGCCAATCGTCTGGCAAAGTGTCTCGCAGGCCACCGATCGCTGGTTGTGGATGGCGTTGTATGACGCTACGCTGGAACGCACGGCCGGCACGCTGGGGGCAAGCTGGTCGGTGGAGGGCGTGCCGTTGCGTCTGACTTTATGTTATCGTCGCTCCATCAAGCGCGAGTGGCTCATCGAGGCGGCCCAAACACATCTGCCGGATGCGTTGAGTGCGCCCTTGCAGGCCGCCGTGGAGGGATTGCATGAGCGTTATCGCGACGTGAAAGCCGGCGATTGTTACCGCCTGACACATCTGCCCGACGGCCGCACCCAACTGGCGTTGAATGGCGCGTTGCAGTTTGAAACCCGGACGCCCGGTTTCAAGGCGTTGTATTTTGGACTCTGGCTCGGCGACGAGCCGCTTTCAGTCGCACTCAAGGAGGCGTTGACACGCAACTTATGAACACACTCGTCTGGTTACAGCGCGAACTGCGCACCACCCATCTTCCCGCTTTGCAGGCCGCACTGGCGCAAAGCGCGCAGCACGGCGGCGCGGTCATTCTCGCGTATTTTCACGATCCGGCGCAGACTATCGGCGGTGCGCAGAGCGCCAATACGCTGCGCGCTGCAGCCGTTCTTTTCCGAAAGTCTGTTGTCGCCTGACAGTGTGCTTAACGGTCAGGGCAAGCCCTATGCCGTGTTCACGCCGTTTTACAAGGCGCTGCAGGCGCAGGCTGTGGGCATTGCGCCGCTCGACGAAGCGCTGGGCGACTGGTCGCTGCTCAAGCCAGCCGACCCGGCCTGTTCGGTTTTACCGGACAGTTTGCAAACGCTGATGCAGCGCCCCTGGGCGCAAGGCTTGATGGCCAACGAGCGGGTTGGGGAGGCAGAGGCCTGGACGCAGTTGCAACGCTTTGCGGAGGAGGATATGGCCGATTATCCCGAACAGCGCGATTTCCCGGCATTGCCGGCGACGTCGGCACTGTCGGTCGCGTTGCATTTCGGCGAGCTCAATGTCCGCGCCGTCTATTTTTATCTGCTTGCGCTGCAGGAATCAGGAGCGGTTGATGCCAGCGGTTCGCAGGCGTGGTTGCGGCAGCTGGTGTGGCGCGAATTTGCGCGTTATCTGTTGTGGCATGCGCCGCAAAGCCAGTTTGAGCCGTTCCAGTCCAAATTTGTGGCGATGCCGTGGGACGAGGATGCCGAGGCGTTGCAGCGCTGGCAGCACGGTCAAACCGGTATTCCCATTGTGGATGCGGGGATGCGGCAGCTTTGGCAGACCGGCACGATGCATAACCGTGTGCGCATGCTGGTGGCGTCGCTGTTGACCAAAAACCTCAATCAAAGCTGGCGCGTCGGGCAGGCGTGGTTTGACTTCACCCTATTTGATGCCGATCCCGCCAATAATGCTATGGGCTGGCAGTGGGTCGCGGGCTGCGGGGTGGACGCCTCGCCCTATTACCGCCTCTTCAACCCGGTGCTGCAAAGCCGCAAGTTTGATGAGCAGGGCGATTATATCCGCCGTTGGGTGCCGGAGCTGAAGGCGTTGTCGTCCAAGGCGATTCATGCGCCCTGGGAGGAACCGCTGGAGTGCCAGATGAAAGGCGTCAGACTGGGCGTGGATTATCCGCTGCCGATAGTCGATCTGCAGGCGAGTCGCGCGGCGCATTTGCAGCGTGTCGAGGCGATGAAAGCGCCTGGCAATGGGGGCTGAATGCCGGCGGTTCAGAGACACGTACTCAGCCGTGCGCTTTATTGTATAATTTTTACTTTAATGATGCGGTTTTGTCCAATAGCTGAATAGGTTCTCCGCCAGACCAGAAAGATGTAATCATGAATCAAAATGAAGCGCTTTACCCTATCCGAGAAGTCTCCCGGCTGACAGGTGTCAACCCGATTACCCTGCGCGCCTGGGAGCGTCGTTACGGTCTGTTCGAGCCGGTGCGCACGCCGAGCGGTCACCGTCTGTTCACGCAACAGGTAGTGGAGCGTATCCAGCGCGCGGTGGCGTTGACGGAGAAGGGTATTCCCATCAGCCAGGTCAAACAGTTCCTGAATGACATGCCTGCCCCCGTTTCCGTCACGGCGGTGGCGCCGGCCAGAAATGAAACGGATTTTGCCGCGGCCATGCTTGCCGCACTTGATGAGGCCGATGTGAGTGCGTTGGAGGGCTTGTTTGACCGCCTGTGGACGGAGTGGCCGGAATCGCTGTGCCGCCGTCTGCTGGTGGAGGTAAGTCAGGTTGTCAACGAGCGCGATATGGCGTTGCAGGTTTTGTGGAGCAGTGCGTTGCGCCCGCGTCTGATGAGCCGTCTTTACCACGCCTGCCGTGTGTTGAATGAGTCGCCGCGTATCTGGTTGTCGGCCACCGCGGATGGCTGGTCACAAGAGGTGGGAGGGGTATTTTGTGCGCTGTCGGCATTGCGTCTGGCCGATTTGGGCGTGTACCCGCTGTGGCACGAACAGGCGGTTGTCGACAAAGCGGATGAGCGGCCGATGCTGGCGGCACTTAAGAGACTGAAATGCGAGGGCGTGGCCCTGGTCGGGGATGGCGGTGATGCCGGGGACTGGCTGGCATGGCATCAGCGCCATGCGTCGCTTGGTTTATACTATTTTGCGGTGGCTGCCGAGCCGCAGGAGGCGCTGCAAACTCTCAACACCCAGTTGGGCGTGCATTGCGAGGTGTGGTAGGCGCTTTAGTCGCCTGTTGGCGCCTAGTTTGAGGCCGCGCCTTTCAATTCCGCTTCGAGCGCGGCAATGCGTTCTTCGGCTTTTTCCAGCGCCTGTTGCAGCAGCACCTGTTCGGTCATGTCTTTCTGGATGCCGATGTAGTAAGTCACGCCGTCCACTTCGTCGTGATAGGGCGTCACGCTTAATTCATTCCAAAAAACCGAACCGTCTTTGCGGTAGTTCTTCAACACCGAACGCACCGGATGTTTTTCGTCAATCGCGTGGCGGATCAGTTTGACCGACTCCGGCGCGGTATCCTCACCCTGCAGGAAGCGACAGTCCTGATAGAGCACTTCATCGGCCTGATAGCCGGTCAGTCTTTCAAAGGCTGGGTTCACATAAATCAGGATGGTGTCATGGCCTTCTTTTTCGGCGACGACGATGCCGTCCTGAGCATTTTCGACCAGTTGTAACAGCAGAGCGTTTCTGAGTTTGGGATCTTTCATTGCGTGTGTCCGGGAGTTGCCAAAGTGGCATCTTAGCCTGATAAAAACTACCGGGTCAAGGCCGGCGCTTAACGATAAGCGGTAATCTTTGAGCGCAGCGCGAGTTCCGGCGGATAGGGATGGAAGAAAATCTGCGACTGCAGATAGTCCGAGCCATAGCGTTTGACGAACTGTTCGAGAATTTTAATGACCGCGACCAACGGGATAATGCCGTCCACAAACTCCTGCACGGTGTCGTGGTAGTGCTGTTTTTCGTCTTCGCTGACCTGACTTTTGAAATAACCGTAGATGTGATCCAGCACATTGCGCACATGGCCGCGTTTACTGCGGTAGGCGAGCAGTTCCATCAGCAGGTAGCCGTAACCGCGCAGGCTCTCTTGCAGGTTGTCGCGGCGTGTCGTCGCCACCAGGGCGCCCAGGTGGCGGTAGAGCGTTTCGTTTTTGGAAAGCAGCAGGTATTTGTGGTCGCGATGGAAGGCCTGAAAACCGGCCAAAGTGGGTTCGGCGGCGAGGAACTCGCGCCAGCGCGCCGCGGTAAACACCTGCACCATAAAACTTTCGCGCAGCCAGGCGTCCTGCAGGCGGCCTTCCTCCTCAATGGCAAGCTGAGGGGCGCTTTGCTGCAGGTAGGCGGTAAATACGCCACTGCTCATCGGATCGGAGGAGCCGAACCACTGCCCGTCCGGGCGATAGACTTTGATGCGTTCAAGTCCGCAGCTCGGCGAGCGTGATTTGACCACCGCGCCATCAATATGTTGCTCCAGCAGTTTCGGCACCATGCGATGCGTATAGTTTTCGATGCCATCGGTGACATCGCGGCGGGTGCGGGTACCCATGACGTGGATTTTGTCGTCAATGCCCACCAGCTGAATGGTTTCGCGCGGCGTGCCCAGCACCGGCGCTTCGGGACAGAAGGGGAAGAAATCGGCATAATGGGCGAGCTGCTGATTGATAAAATCGTCCCGGGCATGACCGCCGTTGTAGCGGCATTCGGTACCGCGTAAACAGTCTGAAACCGCAATTCTTAATCGGGGAAAGCGTGCTGTTTGCATAATTTTGACCTCCAAGACAGGAAAATAGGATGATTTGATTATACAGCTTGTATAGATTTTTAACATCATTTCCTGCATTTGTGCAGTTTGGTTTTAAACCCGCCACCAAATCGGGATAATAGGTATCAATTTGCATCCCTGCCGCCGTCTTGCTAGGTGGGGATTGAAAACGAGAGGTGAGTATGTCGGTTTCGGTGGAAAATATCCCTTATACACAGATTGTCATCAGCGTGCTGATTCCTTTTGCGATTCTGTTGACGCAATGGGGCGCACGTAAGCTGATTTTGAATATCGGTCAGGCAAAAAATGTACCCTTGAACCGGGCCATGCAGGTGTACCGCTATTTTAAGGCGATGATCGCTGTGGTGTGGTTTGTGGTTTTGCTGGTGGTGTGGGGGGTCGACTATCAGGCGCTGCTGGTGGTGGCGTCATCGGTGCTGGCGGTTATTGGCGTGGCGCTGGTGGCGCAGTGGTCGATTCTGAGCAATATCACCGCGAGCATTATTGTGTTCTTTACCATGCCGGCCAAGGTGGGCGATGAGATCGAGATTATCGACGGCAGTAACTGTGTGAAAGGGGTGATCCGGGAGATCAATTTCTTCAATGTTCTGCTGACCGACGACAAAGGCAATGAAATCGCCTACCCTAACAATCTGATTCTGCAACGCCCGGTGAGAAAAACCGTGCGTGAAAACAAGACGACGGAGCTTAAAAGCCCGCTGCAGAAACGTCTTAAAGAGCGTTAATGCGGGCTTAAGGTTGGGCAGTTCGGCTGGGTGAGGTGGGTCTGCTGCACGTCAATCAGTTCGCCGCGCAACAGGGCCGAGCGGCCGATCAACAGCGGCTGTTTGAACTGGCTGCGGTTGACCAGATTGACCTCAACCTCGCGCCATTGGTCGTTCAAACATAGCCCGAAGCGCACGACCGGACGAAGTTGGCTGGCGGCGTTTTTCTGTTTAATGCGGCTCTCGCGCAGTAGCGGTTTGCGTAATGTGGTCTGTTGTACAGTGGTAAAGCGCACCCAGGTTTGCCCGTCGTTCTGGAAGTAGTCGATCTGTTCGGCATGCAGCGCACTGTGATCGGCGCCGGAATCGACTTTCGCTTCAATGGGAGCAGGCAGTCCTTCGAGGCGGGCATGCTCCAACCAGCCCAGCCGAATGGTTTCGGCGGGCGTGGATGCCATGCGGTTTTCCGCATAAAGCGGCGTGTGGTAGAGAAGTAGAAAGAGTATTGCCAGCTTGAAGCGCGGTGTTTGCATCGGGTATCCGCTTTGCGTTGGGGGGAATTTGGGTTGTTCGAGGCCTTAGCCTGATTATGCGGTTTGCCGATTAAATTTTCAATGAAGAAGGGGATGCAGATGGAGAGTTTGGGAGCACAGTTAAGTGCCTGGCTGCAGGCGACGCAGAATTGGCTGGGTCGTCCAGAAGTCTATGTGCAGGCAGGCGTGGTTGCCTTGATCACGGTACTGGCCATGGCTCTGGCGGCGCGCGCCGGCAAGATGTTGGAAACGCGATTGCAAAGCCTGAATCAGAATGTAAGTTGGTTTGCCGCGCCTTTGACGGTTATCAGGCAGTTATTGTTGCCGATGTTTCTGTTGGGGCTGTTATGGCTGACCCATAGCCTGTTTATGCAGCTGAATTATTCGCATGAGCTGCTGAAGTTCGCGTTCAGTCTGGTCTTGGTGGTTTCGCTGTTTGTCGCCGTAAACCGTTACGTCAACCATCTTTTCCTCGGGGTGATGCTCAAGTGGGTGATGATTCCCACGGCACTGCTTTATATGCTGGGAATTCTCGACCAGACGGTGAGTCTGCTTGAAGCCCTGTCGATTGAAATCGGCGAGGTGCATGTTTCCGTCTATATGGTGCTCAGGCTGCTGGTCTTCGGGGCGGTGCTTTTCTGGCTGGGACGCCTTTCCAACCAATACGGCCAGCAGCTGATCCGCAGCAAACAGAGTCTGGATGCGCGCAGCCGCGAGGTGTTTGCCAAGCTGTTCGAGATTGCGCTGTTTGTGGTGATTTTCCTGCTGCTGCTGAACGCCGTGGGCATCAATCTGACGGCGTTGGCGGT
>JACXUQ010000094.1 GCA_014763835.1 Thiotrichales bacterium | reverse complement strand
TAAACGCAAAATCGTCCAGCTGATGCGCGACCGCCGCCACCTGAACGATAACGAAGATAACGATTTTTCGGTCATGGATATGAAAGAGATTGCCAATATGCTCAGCAATATCACCAAAGTCCTGACCATGCTGCTGGGCGCGGTGGCTGCCGTCAGCTTGCTGGTTGGCGGCATCGGCATTATGAATATCATGCTGGTATCGGTGACCGAACGTACCCGCGAGATCGGCATCCGCCTGGCAATTGGCGCATTGGAAAAAGAGGTGCTCACGCAGTTTCTGGTGGAGTCGGTGGTGCTTTCGACGTTTGGCGGTATTTTCGGCATTCTGCTGGCCTTTGTCGCCTCGTCTATTCTAGCCATGCTGATGTCGGTGCCTTTGGTATTCAATATCTGGATCATTCTCGCCGCCTTCCTGTTTTCGGCTTTTATCGGGGTATTGTTCGGCTATTTCCCGGCACGCAAAGCTGCCCGCCTTGATCCCATTGTGGCGTTAAGGCATGAATAGAACAGGCCATCTTGTAAATATTGATTCTAATTAATAAAACCACCAAAACCCTTTCTGAACTGGCCTACGCCAATTGACAAGAAACCAGGGCAACTCTACGCTTTACCCTTACGGTTACCGCACCAACGCCACAAAAAAGGCCATCATCATGAAACTGCCTATCCCCGATCGCACCGCTGCCGGCCAAGCACTCGCCAAGGCGCTGCAAAAATACCAGAATCAGGACCATGTTATCGTATTGGCGCTGCCACGCGGCGGCGTACCGGTGGCCTATGAAATTGCCATGGCATTAAAAGCCCCCCTGGATTTAATGCTGGTCAGAAAGCTCGGAGCACCCCATTTCCCCGAGTTGGCAATGGGAGCGATTGCCAGCGGCGGCATCCGTGTACTGAACGAACAAGTCATTGCCAGTTACGCTATCCAAGAAGACGATATTGCCACGGTAGAGGCCAAAGAGCGTGAAGAACTGCGACGCAGGGACAAAACCTACCGCGGCGACCGTCCTCATCCAAACCTGCAGGATCAAACCGTTATTCTGGTTGATGACGGACTGGCAACCGGCTCAACGATGCTGGCGGCTCTGCAAGCGGTACAACTGCAACACCCTAAAGCGATTGTCGTGGCGGTACCTGTCGCACCACCAGATACCGTTTATCGTCTGCAGAAAATCGCCGATGAGGTGATTTGTCCGATCCAGCCGGATGATTTCTATGCAATCGGTCAATGGTATGCGGATTTTTCACAAGTCAGCGATGCAGAAGTGATCGCCCAACTGAATCAGGCTTGGCAATCATGATCTACCATCCCAGCTTTCAAACCCCACTGCCGCAAGACGTCATTATCCAGGCTGGCGATGCCGCACTGGAGGGTATTTTGAGCGTACCCCAAGGCGCGAAAGGCATCGTGGTTTTTGTACATGGCAGCGGCAGCAGTCGCTTCAGCCCACGCAACCATTATGTCGCCAAGCTGTTAAACCAGGCCGGATTAGCGACACTGTTATTCGACCTGTTAACACCGCAGGAAAGTCAAATTGACGAGATGACCCGCGAACTCCGCTTTGACATCCCGTTATTGAGCCGCCGTACCATTGCGACTATCGACTGGCTCAACGAACACGCCAGCCTCGGCAAACTCTCCATAGGTTTATTTGGCGCCAGTACGGGGGCGGCGGCGGCACTCAATGCCGCACAGGCACGCCCTAACGAAGTCGAATGTGTGGTTTCCAGAGGGGGGCGGCCGGATTTGGCGGCGGATGCTTTGGCGGATGTCCTCGCGCCCACCCTGCTGATTGTGGGCAGTTATGACAGCGAGGTCATGGAGTTGAATCGTTGGGCACAACAGAAAATGACTCAGGCCAACTGTGAATTGCAGAGCGTTCACGGCGCAACCCATCTGTTTGAAGAACCCGGAACCCTGGAAGCTGCCGCAGAATCGGCTAAGAACTGGTTTTTAACCTACTTGAGTTAACGCCGGAGGCAACGAAGCGGCCAACAGTCGGGTCTCTTCCGCTAACACCGTATAATCGCAGCGTCTGATCACTCTTCCTTCAGATACTTTTCGGCAATGCGTAACGCCTCGTCAGGAGCTAGACCCTGATGCATAAAATCATAGGCGATCTGCTGCTGTTCGCTTAAAAAACGGCGTTCAAAGTCGGCTATCATGGTTTTCCAGGCCTGCTTGTCACGCGGCTGTTCGGGGGTATGCGCCAACAACTTCGCCAGCATGCCCAAAGCCACTGTGGTCTGCATCATCTCCTGATAACCATCGGCAAAAGCCTCAAACAAACGCTGCAACTCATGGTGCAGCGCCTGACCCTGAAGACTATGCAAAGCGTGGCGCATCTCATCCAGCAGCTGCTCTCCTGACTCACGCCCCGACTGCATTTGCGACACCGCCAGATTCAATGCCATGCTGGCTTCCTGATAATCTCCCTGATCGGTAGACAGCGGCGAGCCATCCTCAACAAAGTTGAATTCATTGATCTGACTGTCGCGCATGGAAATCAACGCACTTTGCGCATCCGACATTACAATGCGATGATGCGCGAGCAGCTGTGAACTGGTTACCTGCGCGATATGGCAGCCACATAAATAACGCCCCTCTTGCGCACGCTGATGGACTACTTCAACCCCTTCCAGGCAGTACACTTCATCACTTTTGAGGTTTTTGACACGCAAACTGATCAGTTGCTCCGGAAAAAACAGATCCGGCTCTTTAACCCAGAAGCTCAGCCCGGTCAAATTGACGTCATACCCTTCAAACGGGTCGGAAAAAGCCGAATCCTCGTAATCCGTCACCAGAAACTCACGCGAAAAACGCGAGGATTGTCGTTGTTCCAATTCGAGTTGAATCACACGCCAGACTCCTATGCTCAGGCTTTAGGCTTGAATCCAAGAGCAAGACACTCAGACTCCGGCAACCAGCCCAAGCAGCTTCTGACCTTAAGCGACTGATAGTTGCGCACAATCGGCAGAACGGTCAAGACACCCCAAAGAATCTGGTACCAGTGCCAACCAATCGCCGAAGGCTGTGCCGCCCACCATAGATTATTGACGCCAAAATGCTTGGTTTTAAACAGCAGGTGAAAAGCCAAACGCCAGTATTTCAAACCATAACGAATGCGTGTAGATAACATGAACTTTCTCTTTTTAAACCTAATCTGGATTTACTCGGGCTGCAAGGCAATCAAAGGATTGTTCTCTTCAAATACCGTGCTGCCCTCAGGCGCATGAATTTTAACCACCTTGGCGGCGAATGGTGCGGTAATTCTAAAGTATTTGCCCTTGGCCTGCGCCATCTTCAATTCGGCCTTGGCCTTATCCAGCGCAGCCTTGGCAACATCATGCTGTAACTGTGCGGCGTCCAAGGTGCGTTTGGCGGTGACCGTTCTGTCAAACAGGTCCAGCGCCTGTTCCAACTCCACTCTGGCATCACCAAATTGTGCGCTTCGCATCGCGATTTCGGCACGCAGATAATCCAAACGCGCCTGGTAAGCCTGCTGATCAATCTCCAGCAGCAAGGTACCGTTTTTAACCTCTTGCCCTTCACTTACATACACCTTGGTGACCTGCCCGCTGACCAGCGCGCCGATGGTGACCTCTTGCGCCAGCGCACCGCTCATTGGCAGCAACAACGCCGCAAAAGCCCAATAACGCCAGTTTTTTGTAGGGTTTTGTCCGTATTCCGTCGTTTTTAGCATCTCTGTTTCTCGCATTAAATCCATTAGGAGCCGTCAGGCGGCATTATTGAGGAAGCTCGGCTTGTTGCGCCTGACTGTTTGACGCTTCAGCATTTTCAAAAAGTGCCTTTCCTGTCAAACTATCCAAACTTGCCCACAATAAGGCCTGTTTAAACTGCCAGGCCACCTGATTGTAATTAGCCTCCGATAAACGCACCATCGCGTCGCCCAAATCGGTCTTACTCTCGTTTTCGTAAAGCGCACGACTGTAGTCCAGATATAAATCGGCATAATCGCCGAATATCTTGTTTTGATTCCGCTCGGCTTCCAGCAGTTTTATCTGGAAGTAAATATCGGCGACCTTATCGCGCAGCTTCTGCTCATACAGACCGATTTGTGCGGCCACCGCCTGCTCGTCGGCTTTGGCCTCACTGACTTTGGCATCACGCAAACCGCTGTCGTAAAGCGGCATATTCAGGGTTAGGCCGATATTCCAGTTGCCTTCACGTTTTTCCGGATAACTCGACAGTTGCCCCGCCCAACCTTCCAGGGCGATATCCGGCTTGGCCGCCGCCTGTTGGCTTTGAACCTTCAGCTGCGCAGCTTCGAGGCGCTTTTTGAGAGCATTCAATTCGGGATTTTCCTGCAAAACATTTTGCTGCAACTTCTCGAGCGTTGTCTCATTCAAACTGCGCTGTGCGTAATTCTTCAACGCCGGAAAGGTCAGCTCATCCGGCCTCGCATCCGGCAGTCCCATCAGGTTCGCTAGCGCCAGACGCGTTTGCAGTTGCTGATATTCGGAGCGGCTGCGTTTCACCAGAATCTGCTGGTATTCATTTTCGAGTTTCAGGTAATCAACATCCGAAAGACGCTTCAAGTCCAATTCGTCTTTGGCCTTATCCAGGCCGACATAGGCCACCGCCATGGCTTCATTGTCGATACGGTACTGGAAATCCGCCAGCAAAACATTGAAAAAACCCTGCATCAATTGCAGCTTGAGTTGGTTTTCAGCGTTTTCAAACAATAACGTTTGGGCTTCTTCATGACGTTGCAGCGCTTCAACCTGCGAGCGATTGCGGTCAAAATCATACAACGACTGCCTGGCATGTAACGCCGCCAAATGGAACTCTTCGGTTTCCTTGGCATAATCGCGCCACGCCAGTCTACCCACCAAATCGAGCTGCAAACCGTCCTGCGCCTGCTGCGCACCCAGCTGCGCCTGAATTTTGGCCAAATTCGCCTGCTCCGTCGCTAATAACGGATGAGCCTGCAGCGATGCGGACATGACGTCCTGCAAAGTCAGCGGATTAGGCAGCGCATAGGGCGTTTGCTCCTGCGCTTGCGCCAGGGGCAGCCCGCAGCACAGCGCGGTGGCCAGAACGATTTTTTTTAACCCCGAAAATTCCGCCTGCATACGTTTGGGATGAGATAAAAACAAGGGCACACTCACCTCACTTCTGCTGACGTTTATATTTGGTAAACGGCATGGTTTTATAGGCGCCGTCGATCACATATTGCGCCAATAACTTGAACTCTTCTTTGGTGCGCGTAGGACCGGTATACTTCAAAACCGGATTACCGTCCAAATCAAAGATCATCATGACCGGCGTGGCACGCACACGATATTTCTTTTCGGACATCTGCTGCGCGGTCGAGACCGTACCATCGAAATCGGTGACCTCGTTACTGCCTTCAATATCCACCTCGAAGTTCAGGAAATGCGCCTTGAACAAAGCAATCACATCCGGTTCGGTCATAATGGTCGTTTCCATTCGACGACAAAACGGACATTCGTCCATCTGAAAAAACATGAATACACCCTGCTTACCCGCCTCCCTGGCAACCTCGAGCTCTTCGCGATAGTTGCCGAACGACTCATCAAAAAAGCCGCCCTGTGCCCAGCTCGACTGACTCATCGCGGCCAACATGGCAAACACCGTACCCAGAATCCACTTTTTCATCTGCTCATCCTTTCGTCAATGATTGTTTACTATG
>JACXUQ010000093.1 GCA_014763835.1 Thiotrichales bacterium | reverse complement strand
GCAGCTAATAGCTCGCTATTAGCAAGTTTTTCAACAAAAGTCAGGCGATTTTTAACCATTTTTATTCGTGTAGCCATCTCGTGCAAAGCTCTCAATACTTTGGCTTTGTAGATAAAACTCCCGAAAGGAATCAGCGAGGCGATAAAACCCAATAGGGTTTGATTGGCGTTCAGGCGAGAGGTCATCAATCCCCACAGTAACAACACATTGAAAGTGATGAAGAGGGCGCCGTGAATCGGGCCGATGATTGAGACCGCTTCGGGCAAGTTGAGCAAGCGCTTAAGCGGCACCGCAATCAACAACAGGAGCAGCAAGGAGCTGCCTTCCAGTATGGAAAAGAGACGTAATAGCTTCATTTTTTTGAGTCCTATAAATAAAAAAAGCCTCCCACAATCTGTGACTGTGGGAGGCTTTGTTCACGGTGTACTTACAGTGATACAACAGTCAGTGTGCTCAACCACCACATCAGAGCAACCGAACCAAACGTGAGGATCAATCCCCAAATAATGGCTTTAATTCCAGTCATGGCAGACTCCTTATGGTTTACGGTTTAGGGAGGCGTAGTATTGTGCCAATGCATCAATTTCCGCATCCGTTAAATCGTGGGTGAA
Source organism: Thiotrichales bacterium (assembly GCA_014763835.1). GTDB lineage: Bacteria > Pseudomonadota > Gammaproteobacteria > Thiomicrospirales > Thiomicrospiraceae > Thiomicrorhabdus. Next base: position 5,088 of record JACXUQ010000093.1, on the reverse strand, counting down.
CTGCGACATTCCTTCGTTAATATCATTGTTGCGGTGCCCATTTTTGTAGGCATGCATGGTACGTACGAAGTAGTGTGCCGTTTGGCCTGCCAGCGCTGGGGTGACTTCATTGCCTTCACCGTGAGCACCGTGGCAGGATGCACAAGGGGTAATCATGCGGCTAGCATCACCCTTGCGAACCAAGCGGTCGATCTGCGGGTCAACCGATGCCATTGCAGCAGGGGCCGGAATAACCTGTTGCGCGTAAAACGCAGCCAAGTCCGCCATATGCTGGTTGGACATCGGTTGGGTGGCCGCAATCATCACTGACGATTTGCCGTCACCTTCATTACGCAAACCGGAACGGTAATCCAGCAGCGTTTTATAGATGAATTCCGGCGTATTACCGGCCAGGCTAGGTGCATTGCGTGATGGTGCAACGCCGTTCTCACCATGGCAGGTCATACACATGCTGTTTTTGTGCAGTTCACTACCACGCATGGCATCGCCTTTAGGCATGGCAGCGGCTGTTTCATCCCAGTGCTGCAGTGTCCAAGGCTCAACCTTGGCGGCGGCGTGGCCGTGCTCGCTTGCAGTGGCCGATAAACTCAATGTGGCGCCCAACGTCAGGGCACCCAATAAAGCGATTTTGTTCATTGTCTACTCCTTGACCTTAGCTAAACATATCCTTACGGAAAGTGCGTTGCCAGTTTTTGGCCACTTCCGCGCGGATGCGGTTGGTATAAGGGTTGTCGGTGATCGCCGAGGTACGAACCTGCGTCGAGAACCCTTTGTCTTTAATGCCGCCGGTATAGCGGAAGGTCGCGGTAATGGTCATGCCGTAGTCTTCAGCCGCCATCGCCACACAGTTGTTGGTGATAAACGGTGTACCAGGCTCACGGCCGGCCAACAGGTCATTGATGGCCGCAGCCACTACTTTGGCCTGGTTGCTGGCCACATAACCGGTTTTAGGCATAGGTGCATCCACCATGTCACCAATTACATACACATCAGGGTGTACTTTGGAGGCAAAGGTTTTGGGCTCGTAGGGTACCCAGTTGCTGCCCAATGCCAAACCGTTCTCAATCGCAAAGCGTCCGGCTTTTTCTTCCGGGATGATGTTGATGACATCGGCCTTGATTTGCTCGCCGCTGGTGGTGGTCACGATTTTGTTAGTGGCATCCAGCTTGGTGACAACCCCACCTTTTTTAGCCGGAATCCACTCGATACGCGAACCTTCCTGACCGAACTGGTGGTTTTGTTTCCAGTAGTGCTCAAAGTGATTTTGGAAAACGTAGTTATCCTTAGAGTCCAGAATCAGAATCTTGGCGGTCGGATTGGTTTCTTTCAGCATATTCGCCACAAACGAGGCACGCTCATAAGGCGCTGGCGGGCAGCGGTACGGCATGCGAGGAGAGCTGATCAACAACACGCCACCTTGTGGCATGGAGTCGATTTGCTGCTTCAATTTAGCGGTTTGCGGGCCGGCTTTCCACGCGTGCGGGAAATCGCCCTCGGCCAGTTCAGCACTGTAACCGTCCACAAAATGGAAATCGAAATCCGGGCCCGGAGAAACGACCAGTTTGTCATAGCTGATTTTGCCGTTATGCAACGTATTAACCTGGTGACCTTCGTAGTTGATTTCGGTGGCCACATCCTGAATGACATCCACATTGAAGCGCGATTTCAGTGTGTTGTAGTTCACGGTCAGGTTTTCCAGTGTCTCGTGACCGGAAAGAATCTCGTTACTGCCAGGGCAGAAGGTGTATTGCGGATGCGGCTCGATCATGGTGATCTTCACATCCGCGTTCGCCAAACGCATGTATTTGGCGAAAGAAGCACCACCGATACCGCCACCTACGATGACGATGTGAGCACTGCTTTTCGCATAGGCTTCTTTAGAGGCGCCAAGCAGGCCAGAAGTGGCTACCGCACTGGCACCAAAAATCTTGATGAGATCGCGTCGTGTAATCTGGCTCATTCGTGTGCTCCTTTAAAATCTGGACGAGTCCATTCTTCCGCTTTTTGGGCAGCGAAGTAATCCGCCATCGCCTCGATTTCCGCATCGGTGAAGACATAGGCTACGTCATGCATGACGATGGTTGGGAAAGCGTTGGCGCGGTAGTCTTTCATCAGTTTGATGAAGTTCTCTTTCTTCATGCCGGCCAAAGGCGGCATGGCTTCATTGAACTCAGCACCCAGCGTGCCGTGGCACGCAGAGCAGTTGTCTGCCAGCATTTTGCCGGTGGGCATGGGTTGCGCATCAATGATCGCTTTGATCTGCGCGTCGGTGAGTTTAGCGCCACCTTCGGCGGCGACAGCTTGAGCGTTCAAACTCAACAGGCCGGCACTTAGCAGGGCCAGGAATAGGGTTCTTTTCATAGTTTTCTCCTTATCTCGCCCAAACATAGAAACCAACGACAAAGAACTGTACCAACCACAGCGCAACGATCCAGATAGCGATGGTACCCATTTTGTTGACCAGCGGACTTGGTGTGTAAACACCGACCGTCTGTCCCGTTTTCCAGGCAATGGTTAAGAGGTAAGCCAATACCGAACTGCCGACAATTGCAAACGTCAGGAAGAACAGGCCGGTTGAGTACCAATCCATGACGATTTTGTAGTCCATGAAGTCGTAGTGGAAGGTGTCGTTAAGAATGCCGTAACGCAGCATTTCACGCGAAATCGCCACTACCAGACCGATGACCAGCGCCATTGGCAAAGCCATATAGCTGCACAGTTTCGCTTCGCCTTGCAGGCGGATTTGTGCCCATAGTGCAAAAGCGATTACCGCAACGCCGCCCGCAATACCCCAGAAAGAGGTGGCGAAATTGCCAGCCGTTTCAGGTAGGGTCATCATCCACGCAACATAGAGTGTGGCAGAGATAACGGAACCGACTTTGATCCATTTTTTACCAACTTCCGCTGCCCAGTTGAGGTAAGCGTGATCGGCATCTTCGCGGACTGATTTAAAGCGGCGGTAAGTGACGAGCATCGCACCGGTGACCGGAATCGCCATACTGATGAAGAACGCAAAGCGCCATAGGTTGTAAGCATGCAGTTTACTGCCTGAATAGTCGGCAACTCCGTTGGGTACAAACCAGTCCTTCCATTGCTCAGGATGCAGCATGGCGGAAGTCAGGCTGTGCATAATAAAACCGACCACCAGCATCAGGGCGATGCTCAACAGGATAGACCAACGCGCCTTGGGCTGTACAGTCTTGTCCTGGTTTTTACCGTTAACAAAGTAGAAGTAGTACATGGCCCAATACGCCAGAATCAGAATGACGATAAAGGCGATAACCCAGAACGCTGATAGCACGTTAGTGGTGTACCAGTGGGGATCATAGACGACTTGCACAAACAGCAGCGGCGCAACGCCAACGACAATGGCGACGGAAACCGACACTTTGGAAATTTCCAACATGGCAGAACCCAGGCGGCGCCAGTAGCCGTTGTTGTTAAATGCGCCAAAGATGGCAATGGCGGAGGTCCCCAGCATCAGCTGTACAAACAGAATATGCAGGGCAAACGTTAATACACCCAGCCCCATGAAAATAATCGGGTAGGTTGGAATCCCTGCAGGGTTGCGCAGGGCGTACATCATCTCTGTGACCTGAGCGATTTGTTGAGCATCCATTATTTCACCTCCTGTGGCAGAGATAGGGCGGCAACCTTGTCACTGGCCTGTTTTTCGGCCAGGGCACGATCACGCGCCGCAACTTCTTCTTTGATGGCCACTTTAACCGCTTCGCTGCCGCCTTGGTTATTCAATAGCAGGTAAGCGGAAAGGGCTTTGACTTCACTGTCCAGCATCGGCATTTTCGGCATATAGGCGATATTGCCGGTGGTCAGAACGCCTTTGACGTATTTTTCCATGCGTTCTTGGGTAATGTTGTCAGGGAAGTAGCGGTGAAGCGGGCGAATCCCCGTTTCACTTGGCGAGTGACAGTTAGAGCAGTAGGTCATCGCAATAAACTCACCCGATTGAATCATGTTGCCGTCATTGACCTCTTTGAGGTGATCTGGCGTAAACGGATGGGCTTTGAGGATGCCTACTTTCTCAATAATCGGCAGTTGCGACTGAATATCCATACCCGGTACGTCACGTCCGATTACCTGATTGGAGTAGACATATTGACCCGCTACATAAGGTTTACGCATCGATTCACGTGCTGTTTCTTCAGGCCACAAACCGGCTACCAGAATAATGACTGTCATGGCGCCGGCAAAACCTTGTACCAGTACCTGAGGACGCAACATGGTGATGATGAAATAAGCCAAAGTGCCCGCCAAAACGGCCATAATACTGGGTACAAAATAGTCAGGCAGACGGTTTTCCATGACCAGTAGCGCTTGTGATGGTACCGATGTCAGATACCATTGGAACATTGCCGCACCGATGAGGGTGGAGATAATCCCCAACCAACCCAGTTTGCGCGCCATCTCTTTCTTGAAGGCGGGGTCCTTGATGCCGGCAATGACGATGCCACCCACAACCGCCGTCATGGTGAACATGAATGCCATGCGCATACCCAACTGAATAAAGGTGTTGGTGCCGTAGAAGCCGTTCAGATAACCGCCTTCTTCAAACCATGCCTCTTTGCCTGGCAGCATCATAAATGACAGGATGCCGACGATAATGACCATGGTCGCCAATGAAGCCATACCGAAAATCACCGAGATTTTCATATGGGTTTTTTTGTCAACACGGCCTACGAGGTAAACAATCATATAGACGCCGACGACTTCGATCACGAAGAAGACCCACTCCGTGGCCCATTTCCACACGAAAGAGTGAATTAGCGCGCCGATACCGTTAGGGCTGGCGACGGTTGTAGAGTACCAAATGCCGGGGCCGGTGATTGAGCCGGCGACATAGGTGAAAACCAGCAAAAACAGACCATATTTCTTGATGAAGTCCAAAAGATCTTCACGATCTTCACGGTAAGCTTTGTGGGAGAGATAAGCGAAGAGCAACGCCGCGCCCACGGATGTGTGAGAGGCGAGCACATGGAAAGTTGCAATCAGCGCAACTACCCAGCCGGAACCAACCATTGGTTCATACCAGGTGGGGTAAAGGCTAATCAAGTCCATATGAATTTCCTT
>JACXUQ010000519.1 GCA_014763835.1 Thiotrichales bacterium | reverse complement strand
GTGGAATATTAGCCCAATCAATATCATCTACACTTAAACCAAAACTAGAGCCATCGTCTCTGATATTAGTAAGCCCATTTTGAGTTAAAAAATCTTTAATTGCTTCTATTTCACCATTGGCATAAGAAGACCAGCTAATAAGTACATGGTTTTCATCAACATATTCTTGTATAAGGTACTGATTCCCGAAAGCATCAGATAAATCTTGTACAGAATAGTATTCTTCTATTAAGTTACCATCTTCATCATCTTTTTGCATCCTCTTAAATGGGATTGGTGTATTTACCAAAGCCTTAGGGATAAGGATAAAAGTATCTCTATCTGCCAATTCCATTTGTATTTTATCTAGTTGTCTCATTTTATGCTCCTGTTAATTCTGTGTATCTTGATGATTGGTCATAGCTTGTGTACTGATTACCTGTATATAAAGTGAATACTGATGTTGTAGTATCCACCAAATCATCAGATGTCACTTTAGGATAAACTCCTTTACCTAACAGATAATTAGTATTTTCAGGTGTATGAGCCATTGGAGTACCTGCTACATTATTAGTGTATGTTGTCAGATTTACACCATCAAATTTGTGCTGATAAATAACCTCGTCAATAATCTCTTCAATCCAGAAATTACCAACTGTAGATAGGTTTACTTGTGTATCCCCATACTCACTACCATGCCAATTTAAATTACAAAACGACCCGATTTTTAGGGGATTGAAACTTCGTCCCATTCCTCTTTAAGGATGTCGTGCTCTATTACAAAACGACCCGATTTTTAGGGGATTGAAACTCCTTCTATGCTTTATTATGTTGTTAGGTTAATTACAAAACGACCCGATTTTTAGGGGATTGAAACAGATAAAGACTTATACCATTTTACAAAATCTTTATTACAAAACGACCCGATTTTTAGGGGATTGAAACTTTTATAATAGTTACAAAAGTAGTAATACAGTAGATTACAAAACGACCCGATTTTTAGGGGATTGAAACTCATAAGTTTAGCCCCTTTAAGATTTTGTAATTATATTACAAAACGACCCGATTTTTAGGGGATTGAAACAAAATATAGTGTTTATATTGTATTCTACTAAGTCGATTACAAAACGACCCGATTTTTAGGGGATTGAAACGATGCTCTTGCCCGTCTTTTAATCTTATTTCTTTATTACAAAACGACCCGATTTTTAGGGGATTGAAACGGACAGCAGCACCGTACGATTACAAAACGACCCGATTTTTAGGGGATTGAAACATATTGTACTCAACCATATTGGCATAGTCCTTAATTACAAAACGACCCGATTTTTAGGGGATTGAAACGTTTATTAGTCTTGGTTTTAGGGGTAACATTTAATTACAAAACGACCCGATTTTTAGGGGATTGAAACTGCCCTGGCTTTCCTTTTTAACTTACTTCTCTCTATTACAAAACGACCCTATTTTTAGGGGATTGAAACAACTCAAAGTAATTTATACTTCTGTCATACTCTCATTACAAAACGACCCGATTTTTAGGGGATTGAAACGGCACTAAATGCCTGTTGATAGAGCTCTAACGGATTACAAAACGACCCGATTTTTAGGGGATTGAAACTACCTCTCTCTTTCATTATACGCACCGCCCTATAATTACAAAACGACCCGATTTTTAGGGGATTGAAACTATATCCTTGTTGAAATGCATCTGGAATAGAAAATTACAAAACGACCCGATTTTTAGGGGATTGAAACTACTTGCAGAGATTCTACACTAGGACTCTCTTATTACAAAACGACCCGATTTTTAGGGGATTGAAACGAGTGATCTTGTAGCCGTTCTCCAAAAATTCCAATTACAAAACGACCCGATTTTTAGGGGATTG
>JACXUQ010000092.1 GCA_014763835.1 Thiotrichales bacterium | reverse complement strand
GATTTTGACGGTCATGTCAAACGCACCTGCCACCGTCCTTTGGCCTGCGGGGCGATTTCCTCAAAAGAAGCGTTGCTGTTTTTCGGCTTCTTGTGTCTGTTGGCCTTCGGGTTGGTGCTGACGCTGAATAGCCTGACGGTTTGGCTCTCCTTTGGCGCGGTGGCGTTGGCGGCGCTTTATCCGTTTATGAAACGCCATACCCATTGGCCGCAGGCGTTTTTGGGTGCGGCGTTTGCCTGGGCGGTGCCGATGGCGTTTGCGGCGGTGCAGAATGCCGTGCCCTGGCAGGCGTGGCCGTTGTTTGCCGCCACGCTGGTGTGGTCACTGATTTACGATACCGCCTATGCGGTAGGCGATAAAGAGGATGATTTGAAAATAGGCGTGAAGTCGACCGCGATTCTCTTCGGCAAGCATCTGGTGGCGTGGACCGCGCTGTTTCAGTTCATTATGCTGGCTTTGCTGGTTTGGGTGGGGCAGCTTTTCAGTTTGGGCGTTACCTATTACGTTAGCCTGGGTATCGTCGCCCTCTGGTTTGGTTATGATTTAGTACGTCTGTCGAAAGACGATCCGAACATCGCTTTTAAGGTGTTTTTGCAAAATCACTGGATCGGTGTGATTATTCTGGCCGGATTGTTGTGCGACCTGGCCTGTTGAGATTTTAAAAACAGCTTTCAAAGCATTTTATTGCAGGCTGCCAGTGCTGGGCAGTTGCAGAATCGCCTTCAGATCAAGCTGCCACTCGGCACTGTTTAGCGCCTGTGAAAAAACCTTCCACAGAATATTCATCAGTTGCGGCTGAAACGGCAGGGCGATGCCCAGCCCCTCTTCCGGTTCCAGATTCAGTTGTGGATTGTCACTGTCCAGGCCTTTAAAGGTGATGCGCGTGAGCAGAATCGGTGCCTGTCCCAATGGATAGTGCGGGTCTTCCGGCGGCACAAAATCACTTTCGAAATCGTTGTCGGCCATCTCATGTTTAGCCGCCGCAGCCATATTTAGCTTACGTCCGCCAAACAAGGGCTCCCCTGTTTGCGGGTGTTGGCCTTGCAGAGCCGGAATGAGCAGAGACATATAACGACGCGTGATCCAGGCAGAGTAGAGCTGGTCGTTGTGCGTTTTAATGTTTAAGAGTATTCTGTCTTCAAGGGCGTTATAGGCCGCCTGAATTTGGGAGATCGCGTCGGACATGGTGTTTATGGATTCAAAAATAGCCAAAATGGAGGTGGCGATGTCCACCGGAGTCAAACGCTTTATTATAAACCCCTTGTTTGTTTTCGGCCTAGTTATGTTAGGCGGGATAGGTCCCTTGCAGGCGGAAGAAGGTCTGCCTGCGTCACAGGCGCCCGCCCAACCGGAAAAGAACTACCTTCTTGAAGATTTGCAGCCTGGAAAACTCTCGAAAGGGTTGGATTATCTGGAGCGCTTTCAGGTCTGGTTGGGTGGTCGTTTCGAACAGTCCGCCCGTCAGGTGGACGACTATTTCGGCAGTGAAGAAGGGTTTGAACGCTCCAAAGGGAACCGCCTGGATGTATTGACCCCGATCGTTTTTCACGATTCCGGGCAAACGGAGATGTCGGTACGCCTGCGCACCAAAATTCATTTACCGCGCATTAATGATCGTTTGCACTTGGTTCTGACAACGGAAGACACGAGTGTTAAAGGTCAGGCGGATGATTCTCTAGCGCGTGAAATCACTGAAGAAGATGGAAGGACAGCTGTTGGCTTGCAATTGGCGCTGGAAAAATACAGTAAGCTCGCCAGTCTGTTCGACATCGGTTTAAGCTTTAAAAATATTGTCGATCCCGATCCTTATGTGCGCCTGAAGAAAAATTATGAATGGACGCATTCGTCAGGCTGGGTGACGCGTATGGGGCAAACAGCCTTTTGGGAGCGTTATGAGGGCGTTGGGCTGGATTCGAAACTGGTATTCGATAAGCCGCTGGACACTAAGAATCTGTTCCGTAGTCAGACGGATGGGCTATGGCAGTATGAAGAGGGGACCTATAGTCTGACACAGCGTCTCTTGCTTTACCATACCCAGACTAAACACACCATGCATACCTACCAACTGCGCGGCGATTGGAATTCAGCAGCAAGCACCTATTATCCGGCGGGGATGCATCTGAGCGGCTATGGCGCCTTTTTTAACTGGCGTGAAAGGGCTTATAAAGACTGGCTGTTTTTCGAGGTCGAACCGGGTGTCTATTACTCTCAGGACAACGACTTCAAGCGCGCCGATCTAACCTTGCTGTTGCTGTTGGAAATGCGTTTTTATCACACGCCCTGAACTCAAACGCCGTCATGCGTTTTGGCGCTCATCAGCTGAATAGATCGGGTAAAAACACCTCGGTCAGTAAAAGCGGCGCTTCCTCTTGCATAAACACCGAGCGGCGTGCAAAGCCGTTCTCCTTCAAGCATGTCTGCTCCAATGCATGATTCAAATGCGGCAGGGCCTGGAGCGGCAGATGGCTGAAGCCAAATGGCGAGCGGCGTATTCCCGGCATTTCAAACAGCACTTCACCTAAAGGTTTCTCTCCCAGCTTTTGCAGATGTATCCAAGGATTGTTGCTGTCAAAATAGGGAATAACGGTGCGCGCATACACCCAGTTCTGGGTTGTGGATTGACCGCACTGTAGCAAGACGCAGCGCACCCAGGCTTTGTCCATTGGCTGCATACCTAACGCCTGCGCTTCATCGAGAAGCGGGCGCTCCAGTTTTTCTGACAGTACTCTTACACTTAATGCCGGGCAGTCTTGCCGAAGTCTGCTCGTCAGGGAATTAGGGGTGCTTAACCACGACTGAATGGTTTTACAAGTGGTGATGCGGCGAATCAGCCTTTCCGGTTTCCAATGTGGGTTATGCATAGTCTATGTAGTCGTGCGGGTTGATCGGTTCTATTTGCGCTGGATTCAGGTAGGCACGAGCATAATCCAAATAAACACCGCTTTCAATAAACACTGCGAACAGTTGGGCATCCAGACGGCAGTCATCGCGCATTTTGGCCATAATCGCCAGGACTTCTGCAAGCGTTTTGGCCGGGTTTGTAGGCGCCATCCGCCGGGGTGCGGCGACGTTCGTCTTCGGACAAGCCGAGCGTTTTGTCAAAATGGCGCTGCCAGGTGCGTTTGGCAATCTGTTGCAGGCGGGTAATGGCGGCGTCATCGAGATATTCGCCGCCGATATTGGCCTCGGCGACAAACGCAAAGTCATCCAGCAACCCGGCCTGTTGAGCTTTTCTGGCCTGTTCCGCTTGCGCTTTGCCTTCACCGCGCAACAGCGCAAAGAAGTGGCTGATGAGGTTGATGCGAAACGGAACGGTGCGCATAATGGCTCCCTTGCCCGCCTAAGCGTGCTGATATTCGATTTTATGACCAATCCAACGGTTTTGCAGCGCCTCGGCCAGCGCGCTATGGTGCGCTACAATGTTTTCAGCGGCCTGTTGTGCCGTGGCAATCCATTCGGCGTCGCGTTGCAAGTCGGCGATACGAAATTGTAACCCGCCTGTTTGGCGGGTGCCGAGGATTTCACCGGGCCCGCGGATTTTCAGGTCCTCCTCGGCGATTCTGAAGCCGTCGGTGGTTTCGCGCATGATATTCAGGCGTGCCTTGCCGGTTTCCGACAGGGGCGGCTGGTAGAGCAGCACGCAATGGCTCTGTTTGTCGCCGCGTCCGACCCGGCCGCGCAGCTGATGCAGCTGCGCCAGACCAAGCCGTTCGGCGTTTTCGATAATCATCAGGCTGGCGTTGGGCACATTGACGCCGACTTCAATCACCGTGGTGGCGACCAGCAGGTCGAGTTCATGTCGTTTAAAGGCATCCATCACCAGTGCCTTCTGCTCGCCTTTGAGGCGGCCGTGAATCAGCCCTACGCGCAGATCGGGCCAACGTTCGCTAAACTGATTGGCGGTGACTTCGGCGGCCTGGGCGTGCAGCAGCTCCGACTCTTCAATCAACGGGCAGACCCAGTAGGCCTGCATGCCTTGTTTGCATTTGGCGTAGAGGTGCTCCATGATTTCAAAGCGTTTGCTGTTATTGAGCACGGCGGTCTCGATGGCTTTGCGGCCGGGCGGCAGTTCGTCTATCACTGACAGATCGAGATCGCCGTAGGCGGTCATCGCCAAGGTGCGGGGAATGGGGGTGGCGGTCATAATCAGCTGATGTGGATGCATTTCAGACAGTCTGTTTTGCCCCATTTCTGCGTTGCTTTCGGACTTCCGATGCTCATTGGCACTTTGAGCCAACTGCGCTTCAGTTCCCTCAAGCGCCTTGAACTGAGCCAAAACATCTCTGTCTGAGTTATCTGTTGGCGGTGCTTCCCCCTCTAAGACAATTTTCTGACCTTTCTGCTGCAATGACAAACGCTGATGCACGCCAAAGCGGTGCTGCTCGTCAATAATTACCAATCCCAGCTGATTGAAATTTACGGCCTCTTGAAACAGGGCATGGGTCCCCATGACGACCTTGGCTTCGCCCGATTCGATTTTGGCGAGCATATAACGTTTTTCGGCGGCTTTCATCTTGCCGTTGAGCCAAGCGGTTTCGATGCCCAGCGGCTGCAACCACTCTTCAAAGGCCTGTTTGTGCTGTTCGGCGAGGATTTCGGTGGGTGCCATCACCGCCACCTGATACCCTGCCTCTGCGGCCTGAATCGCCGCCAAGGCGGCGACCACGGTTTTACCGGAACCCACGTCGCCCTGTACCAGGCGTTGCATGGGATGATGGCGGCTCAGGTCGTTACGGATGTCCTGCAAGACGCGCTGCTGCGCACCGGTGAGCGCAAACGGCAGCGAGGCAATCAGGCTATTGGCCAGACGGCTCGGCGGCAGAGCGGGAGCCAGACGGCTTTTTTCGAGTTGACGCAGCTGCTGTAAACCAATCTGATGGCTGATGAGCTCTTCCAGAATCAGGCGTTGCTGCGCCGGATGTTTGAATTGCTTGATCAGATGCAGGTCGTCATCCGGTTGCGGCGCATGCAGGATAAAAAGCGCCTGGTTCAGACCGGGAAGCTGATGTGCGACTGCCTGTTCGTTGGGCAGCAGCTCGTCTAAGGGATACTGCTTGAGGAGCACCAGAGCCTGCTTGATGAGTTTGAGCAGACTGGCCTGCCCGAACCCCTCGGTGGTGGGATAGGTCGGCGTCAGGGTTTCTTCTAACGGGGGTGGATTGTGCGGATCGATGAACTGATAGGCCGGATGCACCATTTCGTAGCCGTTGGGGCCGCTGCGCACCTCGCCGAACACCCGCAGGGTTTTGCCGCGCACAAACTGCTGCGCCTGGCGGAAATGGAAGTGGAAAAAGCGCAAGGTCAGCAGGCCGCCATCGGCGGAGTGCAGCTTCACCAACAGGCTGTTTTTACGGCCGCGGGTGAGTTGTTGCGAGAAAATTTCGCCTTCTACCAACGCTTCCTGGCCGATAAAAATGTCACCCAAAGGCGTCAAGCGGGTCTTGTCCTGATAACGCAACGGCAGGTGAAACAGCAGGTCCTGCACGCTAAACAGGCCGAGCTTGTGGAGTTTTTCGAGCTGTTTGTCGCCCGGGCCAACACCCGGCCTGTTGGGTTTTCATTCTATGAAGAAAGTCTGACTATGTGGTTTCTGCTATGGGAGAGCCCGTGGGGCTTTTTTAAGATAAGGTATTTTTTAGGTGAAGTGGTCAACAACTTCCGGACGATAAATTAAGTTTGTCCATGGTTGGCATGCAGGGCATTCAAGAAGTCCTCGCGATGATAGGTTGGTGCATAGAAGCTGGCGATATCGCGACCGATGATCTGCTGAAGCGGCAGTTTAATGATCTCACTGGCGGAAGGAGACGCATAGACAATCCGCCCCTGCAGATCGGTGCGGTAGTACACTTCCTGCAGGTTTTCGACGATACGCTTAAAGTGCTGCCGAGATGCCTCTAATGAGCGTTGAGTTTGTTGGCGTAACGCGATTTCTTGCTTAAGGCGATGATTGGTTTTGCCAAACCATGCGGCAATCAGAATCACCGCGAGTAAAACCAGTAAAGCGATTCCCATGGCTGCTTGAAAGGTGGCCTGTTGAATTTTGGGAACCGGATCGTAAATAAAATCGTCAATGTCCCGTTTGTGATCGGCGAAGCCAAAGCGCTCCAGATGGTAGGCCATACGCTCGAAACGTCCCGGGTTGATATTGCCTATGGGAACGGTTTCAGGCTGTATCAGGGCGGTAAGTTCCTTGGCTTCTTCTTGCAGTTGCTCTCGGGTTTTATGAATATTGTTCAACGACAGCAATCGGTTAATTATCTCATCTGGATGATTTAGAGCATATTCCCAGCCTTTTAAAGAGGCCGATAAAAAGGCCTTGACGCGTTTCGGGTGGTGTGCCACTTCATTGGCATTGGTAAAGAGAATGTCGCTGTATAGGTCGACCCCATAGTTGACCGGATTGATGACCTAAGGTTCCACGCCTTGCTGGCGAAGATAAAAGGGTTCGTTACTCAGGTAGGCGTTGAAAGCATCCACCTTGCCTTCAATCAGGTCATCCACGCGGTAACTGCTTGGGAGAATGGTCAGATCTTGTGTCTTGATGCCTTCGTTGGCCAGTAGTGCCAAAAATTCGATATCGTTGGCACCGCCCAGCATCATGATGCGTTTGCCAATTAAATCCTGTGGCGTGCGGATACTGCTGTCTTTGCGGGTCAGTAACACAGAGGGCGAGTGTTGTGCAATCGCTGCCAGCGCCACGAGTGGAGAGCCCTGCAAATAACTGAGCAATACTTCGCTATTGCCCACGCCGTATTGCGCGTGACCGTTCAAAACCTGTTGATGGGGGTGTTTGCCTGGTGCGCCGGGTTCAATGGTGACGTTTAAACCTTGTTCACGGTAATAACCTTGCCACAAAGCCGCGTAGTAGCCAGCAAATTGGAATTGAGGCATCCAGCGTAGTTGCAGGGTGACGGCATCATCGGCATCGTCGGCGGCATCCGCCGGCCCACCGATCTGGGCATAACTGGCCGATGTCAGACTACAAGCCATTAGAACTTGCTAATAGCCAGCTATTAGCTGCGTTTTCCGCCACAATCAGCCAATTTTTTCCTCATTTTTCTCTCGCGCCCCACTCGTGCAAAGCTCTCATAGGGTGTTTTGCTAAAGATTTTTTATTGTGTAATAATCCCTAGTTATAGCAAGGATATTCCTATCTTCAACGCAGATTACCAAAGAGAGGTGGAGTGAAGGTATTTTTGCCCGAATCGTTTCTGGTGAGATTAAATACCGGGTTTTATATCAATCTGACAAGTAAAATTGGCCCCTTTTTTGCTTGGGGGTGTGCGATTAGATTAAGGAGGCATTTTCATGTTTTTTGGAAAAAAGCATAAACACCTGACAGCGCAATTAGCCCAGATGCAGGATAGAGTGGAGTTGCTTGAGGCGCAAAATCACGCCTATCAAGTCAAAATCGCCGATCTGGAACAGCAGATCGGACAGGAAAAATCCGCACAGACAGAAGCGCACGAACAGCAGGCGTTTTTTGAAAGTTTGGGTCACTATGCGGATGGCGTCATGCAATTCCAGAAAAGCATGAATCTGCTGGGGAACCGTTTGGCACAAGGCCGGCAGGAGGTGGTCGGTTCTTTAAAGGTGTCGCAATCGGCGCAGACCGATCTCAACAAAATGCTTAACGGCATCATGCAGCTCAACGATCTGGCCATGAAGACTTCCGATTCGGTTAAGGTCCTGGACGAGCGCGCCGAGGCGATCGGCGGCATTATTGTGATGATCGAGGATATCTCCGAACAGACCAATTTGCTCGCCTTGAATGCAGCCATTGAGGCGGCGCGTGCTGGCGAGGCGGGAAGGGGATTTGCGGTGGTTGCCGACGAAGTGCGGGCGCTGAGTGCGCGTACTGCCCGTGCAACGGCAGATATTGCCAAGTTGGTGACGATTATTCAAAACGAAGTTAAAACCTCGCAAAAGGGGATGGCATCGCTTTCCGAAGAGGCCAATATGCTGAAAAAGCGCGGTGAACACGCCAGCGAGAGCATGGCCGAGCTGATGAGAGCCAACCATAATATGGAAGGGGTGATTACGGCAGGCGCCTTGCGCAGTTTCGTGAGCGCCGCCAAAGTCGATCACAACGTCTTCAAGATGCAGATTTACAAAGCATTTATGGGATTGTCTGATTTAACGGCAGAGGCGTTGCACGACCATCACAGTTGCCGACTGGGTCGTTGGTATTACGAAGGTGAAGGTGTGCAGTGTTATTCCAAACTGCCTGGTTATCGCGAATTGGAAGCGCCACATATCGAAATTCACAAGCTGGGCAAGCAGGCTTTGGAGGCCTTGGCTTTGGGGGACCGGTTGTCAGGCGTCGCCTATCTGAAACAGATGGAAGAGGTCAGTGGCAAGGTGGAACAGGCGTTAGAGACCATTGCGAGCGCAGGCGAAGAGAACAGTGTTTTTTTATGCAGTTTACAGGCGTAATGGCCGGCAAATTTGATTGTCGAAGCGGATTCAGACAGAACGCCTGAATCCCGTGTTGCGCTTGCTGGCAGGTCTTAATAGCTGGATAGCGCCATGATCCCTTCCATTTCCACGTCGGTGTCTTTAGGCAGTTGCTTGACCGCCACCGCGGCGCGGGCAGGGTATGGCTGGTGGAAATATTGCGCCATAATCTCGTTGACGGTCGCAAAGTGACTCATATCGGTCAGGAAGATGTTCAGTTTGACGATATCCTGTAATGACCCGCCCGCCGCTTCGCATACGGCTGATAAATTCTTGAACACTTGGTGAATGCGCACGCCGATATCACCCTCCGCCAACTGCATGGTTTCCGGAATCAGACCGATCTGGCCGGACAGGTAAACGGTATTGCCGAAACGCACTGCTTGAGAATAGGTGCCGATCGCCTGAGGGGCATTTTCTGTTGAGATCACTTGACGCATGGAATTTCCTTTTAAAGACGTGTTAGAGGTTTTTACAAACAGTTTGCTGCATTTTAGCAAAAATAGTGGAAGAAGACGCTAAAAGCGCAGTTTGCTCGTGCCAGGGAAAAGCCGGAAAAACGCCCGAAAAAACCCAACAGGCCGGGTAAGGGGGTTAAACGCGCTGGATTTTCTCGACAATCGGCACGCGTTTCAACACGCGCATGATCTGCGCCAGATGGGTTCGATCATGCACGGCGATGACAAAGTTCATGACGCTGTAGGTTTTGTCTTTGTCCTCGGAGCGCACGCGTTCGATGTCGGTCTTGTTTTTGGCGATTTCGTTGGCGATGGTCGCCAAGGCGCCGCGCTGGTTTTTCACCTCGAGCTGGATTTCGGCCAAATAGGTGGCGTGCTGCTCTTTTTCCCAGTTGACGTCGAGCATCTTCTCCGGCTGGTTTTTGATCTTCTTGACGTTGTGGCATTCGTTGCGGTGAATCACCAGGCCCTTCTCGGTGCTGATAAAGCCGACGATGCTGTCGCCGGGAATCGGGTGGCAGCAGTTGGCGAAATGAATCACCATGCCTTCGGTGCCGGAAATCGCCAAAGGCGCATCGGCGGAAACCGGTTTGCTTGGCACTGCGTCGTCGGCTCCCAGCAGGAGATCGTGAATCTGTTTGGCGACCAACCCGGCCATGCGGTTGCCCAAGCCGATTTCGGCCAACAGGTCATCCCAGTTTTGCAGTTTCAGGGCGTCGGCGATTTCCAGGCGGATCAGTTCTGTCAGGCCGTCATACGCCATATTGTAGGTACGCAACGCTTTGGTCAGCAGTTTTTTACCCAGACTGTTGGCGGCACCTGCCGTCTGGTTTTTGAGGAAATGGCGGATTTGCGAACGTGCCTTCGCGGTGGTGACAAAATTCAGCCAGGCCGGGTTGGGCTGCGCTTCCTTGCCCTTGATGATATGGATGGTCTTGCCGCTTTCCAGCGGCGTTCTTAATGGCACCAACTGCTTGTCGATGCGGCAGGCGACGGTGGCATGGCCGATATTGGTATGCACCGCATAGGCAAAGTCGACCGGTGTCGCCCCTTTAGGCAGCGTAATGATGTCGCCTTTGGGGGTGAAGACATAGATGACATCGGGGAAAAGGTCGATTTTGACGTTTTCCAGGAAGTCCAGCGAGTTGCCCGCGCTCTGCTGGATTTCCAGCAGATTTTTGACCCATTCTTGCGCACGTACCTCCACCGCGGAGAGGGCGTGTTCGCCGTTTTTATGACCGTCTTTGTATTGCCAGTGGGCGGCAATGCCGTGTTCCGACACTTCCTGCATGGTTTCGGTACGGATCTGCACCTCGAGATGCACGCCGTAAGGTCCGAAAAGCACGGTATGCAGCGACTGGTAGCCGTTCGACTTAGGAATGGCGATATAGTCTTTGAAACGGTAAGGCAGCGGCTTGTACAGTGAATGCACGGCGCCGAGGGTGCGGTAACATTCATCGGCGGTATTGACGATAATGCGGAAGGCGAAGATATCGAGAATGTCCGAAAAGCTCTGGCGTTTGTTTTTCATCTTTTTGTAAAGACTGTAGAGATGCTTTTCGCGGCCGATCACATGCGCCGGAATCTTCTCCTGCTTGAGGCGGTTTTCCAGGGTTTCGGTAATTTGCTCAATGACTTCCTTGCGGTTACCGCGCGCCTTTTTCACCGCACTTTCCAACACGGCGAAACGCAACGGGTGCATCGCTTTGAAACCGAGGTCTTCGAGTTCGATACGGATGGCGTTGATGCCCAGTCGTGCGGCAATCGGCGCGTAGATATCAAGGGTTTCGACGATTTCGGCGACGTTTTCACCGAAGCGCTCGATTATGTCTTCTTTGGTATAGGGAGTGTCTTCGACAACGTCATGCAGAATCGCGGCGATAATGCTCTCTTGATCAAGCTGCATTTCCGCCAGAATTTCGGCGACCGCTACCGGGTGCCAGATGTAGTCGCCACCCGCTTTACGGGTTTGGCCTTGGTGTGCCTGTGCGCCAAACTCAAACGCCGCCTTGATTCTGTTGACGCATTCGTCATTCAGATACAGCGACGCTTTGCGGATGAGGCCGTCAAGTGAGCTGGGCGTAGGCATAGATTCGCGGGGTGTTGGTCCTTAGCTGAAGAACGGCGGGGTGTCAGGGTCAGCCATGACCACATCACGGTTAATGGTGTTGTCAGCCAGTTCACGCAATGCCATCACCGTTGGCTTGTCGTTGTTCCAAGCCAAAGTTGGTTCTGCACCGTTAGCCAATTGACGCGCACGTTTGGCGCTTACAATGACCAACTCAAAACGGTTTTCCACCTGAGTCAAACAATCTTCTACTGTTACGCGTGCCATAATTTCAATCCATCTTAAAAAATCGAGTTAAGTACACTATTTTACCTTAAATAACAGACTGTTTAGCAGCAATTTTTTATGGATATCTGTGCGGCGCTGTGTTCAAGGCAGCAGGCGTTGCAGATAACGCTGCAGAATGTGACTTTGTTGATGAATGACGTTCTTGGCCCGCGCGCCCAACTGGGCAATCCGCGGTGCGTCATCCAGCAAAGGATTCAGCGCGGAAGGGAGTTCATTCACATCATTCAGTTGAATCAGCGCATCGTGCGATTTCAACAGGGCGGTTTCGTCGATAAAGTCGCTCATGTCGGCGCCGGTGATAATCGCTTTGCCGTAGGCGGCCGGTTCCAAGATATTATGCCCGCCCTTGGGGCTGAAAGCACCGCCCATAATCACCAGCTTGGCGTGCTGAAAATAGGCCATGAGCACGCCGAAGCGGTCATCGAGGAGAATTTTGGTGGTGTCGGTGACGGGTTCATTCAGACTGTGAACCGCAAGTGACGAACGGTAGGCTTTAAGGTCGTCCAGAATGGCATCGCGGCGTTCGGGATGGCGCGGAACGATCACCAGCAGTTCCGTGCGCGGCTGCGAAAGCCAGGCTTCAACCACCGGGCGTTCTTCGTCCTCGCGGCTGGAGGCAAACAGCACATAACTCTGCGCCAGCGGCCTGGGTTGATCGGGCACGGCTTGCAGATTGGCATATTTGAGGTTGCCCAGTACTTCGACCTGTCCGGCGCGGGCGCCCAATGCTCTGAAACGTTCCGCATCGAGTTCGGAGCGCGCGAAGATATGGTCGATGCCGCCTAGGCTTTGCGCATAAGTTTGCTTTAACCAGTTTGGCGCTTTGAGGGTTTTGGCCGACATGCGTCCGTTAATGATTGATACCGGGCATTGTCGGCGGCTGAGTTTAAGCAGATTCGGCCAGATTTCGGTTTCCATGACCCACAGGGCTTGCGGCTTGACGGCTTTGAGAAAACGGTTGATGGCATAAGGCCAATCCAGTGGCAGGTAGATATGCCGGACACGATTCCCATAGAGGCGTTGACACTCTTTGGCACCGCTGGACGTGGTGGTGGTTATGACCACTGCGTGCCTTGGCAGAATAGCTTCCACCAGGGCCTGTGCCGCTTTGACCTCGCCGACGGAGGTGCAGTGAATCCAGACAGGTTGTGTCTGACTTGACGGATAGTGCCAGCCTAAACGCTGTGCAAAGAAACGCCGGCCGCCTTGTTTTTTGACCGCTTCAAGCGCGATATACAGCCAGATTAAGGGGGCCAGCAGGCGAATCAGCACTTGGTAAGTCATGGGCGATTTTGACCTCAAAAAAACTCAACAGGCCGGGTATGAATGCCTTAATGGCCGGCTTGCAACAGGGCTTCCATAATTGCAATATCGCCCGGCAGATCGACTTCCGGCGAATCCCACTGGCTTTCCACCACCTTGATCTTATGGCCGTATTCCAACGCGCGCAGCTGTTCCAGCTTCTCGATGTCTTCCAAGCGGCCCATTGGCAGTGCGTTGAAGGTATCCACAAAACGTTTGGTATAGGCGTAAACGCCAAGGTGTTTGAAGCTGTCGTGATCCCAGTAGTCGCGGCCGTGTGGAATGGTGGCGCGCGAGAAGTAGAGTGCAAAACCGTAAACGTCGGTGACCAGTTTGACGTCTTTGGGGTTGGTGATCTCCGCTTCGTTGACGATCTTGAACGACAGCGTGCTCATTTCGAAAGAGCCGTCGTAATCGGGCGCCAGAAACGGCGCGATAACGTCCTCAATGGATTCGTGATGCACCAGAGGCTGGTCGCCCTGCACATTGACAATCAGGTCGTCATCCTGAAGTCCCAGTGCATTCGCTGCCGCCGCAATGCGGTCAGTGCCGGAAGCGGCTTCCGCCGGCGTCATCACCACTTTGCCACCAAAACCTTCCACTACCTCGCGGATGCGGTCGTCATCGGTCGCCACATAGACCCCCGCCAATCCCTGCGCCTTGGCAATGCGCTCGTACACATGCTGAATCATCGGCTTGCCGTTAATGAGTTTAAGCGGCTTGCCCGGCAAGCGCGAAGAGCCGTAACGGGCGGGAATAAAAACAAATGTATTCATGGCGTGAAAACCTTCAGACGGGATGGGTCTTGAACCACGAGGGACTCGAAGACCACGAAGTTAATGCCAGCAAGTCTTTATACTTCGTGGTTTTCGTGCTCCCTGTGGTTAAAATAAAATTACATTTTGTTATATAGAGAGCGCAACAACTCCGGCGTTACGTGTGTCTGCCAATCCGGGCCATAGACGTTTTCCCACAGCGGCGCCAAACCGGAAGCCACTTTGATCATTTTGTTCATGTCTTCTTCAGACAGGTCTTTGGTAATTCCTTTTGGCAGCACGATATGGTGTTTTTTCATCATTTCGCGGAAGACGCGTACGCCTTCTGGATAGAAGTCGTCCAACACGTCAAAGGCGATACAGTTACCGATACCGTGGTGGTAGCCCATGACATACGACAAACCGTAGGACAGCGCATGGCAGGCGCCGACCTGGCTGTAGGCGATCGACTGGCCACCCATGTAGGACGCCATCATCAGCTTTTCGTCGGCATCCGGATGGTCTTCCAAAAAGAC
>JACXUQ010000006.1 GCA_014763835.1 Thiotrichales bacterium | reverse complement strand
GCTTTGCACGAGATGGCTACACGAATAAAAATGGTTAAAAACCGTCTGATTTTTGTTGAAAAACTTGCTAATAGCCAGCTATTAGCTGCGTTTTCCGCCTCAACCAGCCAATTTTTTCCTCATTTTTATTTCGCGCCCCACTCGTGCAAAGCTCTCAAATAAATTTAAAAAGGGCATTATCTTAAATAAGAAAATCACCAAATATAAGCAATTTGCACCAGTTTGTTCTGAAGCGTCAGAAAGACTTAGAACAGGTCCACATCCCCTTCATCCATGCTATCGGCCTGAACACGGCGCATACGGTTGTTTTCCATATACTCGCGCTGCTGCTGGATAACCAATTTCAATTGTTCGATGCGTTCTTGATGTTCAACCTCATTAGTGACGGGTAATACGGCACTCTCTTCAAGGAACCTACTTACTTTGCCGGAAAACTCTTCCAAATGCATCAAGTGGTGGATGATCTGATCCACCAGCTGGCGCACAATATCCTCAAACTGCAATGAGCGCATCGCATTGGACACATTCACTTCAATCTCGGAAATAATACCGGAAACATCACCCAGTTTATCTGAAATTCCGGCATTCATTTCTTCCAGTCCATTAATCATGCCATTCACTTTGGATTGCGAGGAAACGGCATGCTCCATATCCTTGGTGGCCGTTTCACTGACAATATGACGCACCTGGTCGACCGTACCGCGTGCCTTTTCTGCCTGCTTGCGAATCTGTTCGTTCAATTGGTTTGAATTCAGGGAGAGCTTGCGCACTTCGTCGGCAACCACGGCAAATCCTCGCCCGGCCTCGCCTGCTCGAGCCGCTTCGATAGCCGCGTTCAATGCCAACAAGTTAGTCTGGTCGGCGATACCCTTAACATCCTCCAATAAGGTAAAAATAGCCTCAATCTGACCGACCATGTCATCGATTTTGTTGACCGTTTGAGTACTACGCTGACTGGCATTCGTCAATAAATCAATCAAGTATTGCAAAACCGTCTTAATATCCGCAGAGAAGCGCTGCACACTCATCTGCTCGGAAGAACTATCGCCTCCCAGGTTATCCAGCAGCGACAACACCATTTTGTACTCCGCCTGCGTCTGCTCATGCAACCCGGCAAAACTGTCATTCAAGGTATCAATCGCTTCGGCAATCAGCTCCTTAACCTGTGCCAGCTCATCATTAATCACATCGATTTCACGCTTGATGACACCTTCATAATCACCGACAACCGCTTGCAATGACTCATCCACAACCGCAATGGAAACCGCCGTTCCGGGTACCGACTTCAACGACTCCAGTTCTTTTTCCTGGGGTTTGGCCACCGCGGATCCGGCAAGATTTGCCACCATGAACGTCCAGAGCAATGACACGACGAAAACGCCGACCGGTGCGGCAAACGGCACATCAAATAAACTCAGGGCAATCACCAACAACGTGATGAGCCATGCCGTCCAATAAGACTTGAGGATTTGAAGCATGTTGATTTCCTTCACTATAAATCTTTGAGACACTTCTGTGTGGCATTCATTATTTCGCCACTGCGATATCAGCATCGTGAAATATCTGTTAAACAGACATGAGGTGGAAAA
Organism: Thiotrichales bacterium; assembly: GCA_014763835.1. GTDB lineage: Bacteria > Pseudomonadota > Gammaproteobacteria > Thiomicrospirales > Thiomicrospiraceae > Thiomicrorhabdus. Next base: position 16,707 of record JACXUQ010000006.1, on the reverse strand, counting down.
GCATGGAGTGTGCCATTACGCCAAAAGCGGCACCCCCATCTTTAAAGAATCACCGCCGTGTTACTTGGCAGCCAGCTCTAGAATTTTTGCAGCCACAGCCTCCAGCGGCAGGATACTATCGGCGGCCCCGAGCTTGACCGCCTCGCCAGGCATCCCCCACACCACGCTGGTTTTTTCGTCTTGTGCAATGGTCGGGGCTTTGACGGATTGAAGCTCTTTAAGTCCTTGAGCGCCGTCATTACCCATACCGGTCAACAACACGCCAATCGCATTGGGACCGGCATTTTGCACAACCGAACGGAACATCACATCCACAGACGGTTTGTGACGGTTAACCGGTGGACCGTCATGCAGACGGCAGACATAGCGCGCACCATCACGTTCCACCAGGAGGTGTTTGTCACCCGGTGCAATATAGACATGCCCGGGTAGAATCTGCTGACCATCCTCCGCTTCCGTCACAGACATCTCGGAAACCGAGTCCATACGTTTTGCAAAAGGCAGACTGAAGGCCGCCGGAATATGCTGGGTGATTACCATTCCCGGGGTCGATGCCGGCAGCCTCATCAATACCTCCTTAATCGCCTCAGTGCCCCCTGTTGAAGCTCCCAAGGCGATAATTTTGTCGGAGGTTTTAAAATGACGATTGTTAAAACCACGATTTTCGAGAATAGCATCCGCCGTGTACTTCTCGGAGACGTTCAGCGCCGACGGCAAGGGTTTGAGCACTACCTGCTTGCGATTGACGTTAGCCGTATAACGGGCATACTGACGCTCCAACATGGTACGCGTCACCCGCGATGCCGCTTTAACCTTGCTGCAAATCTCATGCGTGTAATCCTCAAACGTATTCACCAGATCTATCTTGGGCTTGGTTACGAAATCGACCGCCCCCAAATCCAATGCCTCAAAGGTCACATCCGCACCCTTTTCAGTCAGAGTCGACACCATCACCACCGGCAACGGATGCAATCGCATCAGATTTTTAAGAAAAGTGACACCATCCATGCGCGGCATTTCTACATCTAGGGTCAGCACGTCAGGATGCAGTTCCTTAATTTTTTCACGCGCCATATAGGGATCCGAAGCAGTCCCGACTACCTCAATCATCGGATCAGAAGACAGCATCTCATTTAACATCTTTCTGACCAGTGCAGAATCATCCACAATAAGCACTTTAATTTTTGTCATATTATCAATCCCCAAAAGCGTCGCTGCCCTAGTGAAGTTTCCGGTAAATGGTCTGGCCGATCAATTCAAACCGATCGCAGACTTTGTATAAAGATTCTGAGTGCCCAATAAAAAGATGGCCGTGAGCAGGTAAAAGGTTCGCATAACGATCGAACAATTTGGCCTGGGTCGGCTTATCGAAGTAAATCACCACATTCCGACAGAAAATCACATCAATCTGCTCGCGCAAAGGCCATTCGCTCATCAGGTTGATCTGCCCGAAATCGATTATCGACTGCAACTCGGGTTTGACCTTGGCAAATCCGCTTTGCGCGCCGCCGCCCTTCAAAAACCAGCGCTTCTTGCGCTCTTCACTCACCCCTTTCAAACGCTCCAGCGGGTAAATGCCGGTTCGCGCAGTATCCACCACATTGGTATCCAGATCGGTTGCAATCACCTTGGCATCCCAACCGGCCGGCACGGTTTCTTTCAGCGTGATGGCGATCGAATAGGGTTCCTCGCCGGTCGAACAACCTGCCGACCAGATACGGATCTTTTTGTTCGACTGATTCGCTTTCAGCAACATCGGAATGACGTGATGGGCAAGATAGTCAAAATGGTGGTTTTCGCGGAAGAAAAACGTCAGATTGGTGGTGATCGCATTAATCAGATTGACGAACTCGGCCTCGCCCTGCTCTTCGACATAATTCAAATAAGCTTTAAAGGTATTAAGCCCCAAAATACGAATACGTTTAGATAACCGATTGTAGACAAGGTTTTTTTTCGATTCGTTCAAATCGATTCCGGCGAACTCATAAACCATCTTCTTGATTCTGGCAAAATCATCGGAAGTAAATTCAAACTCTCTATCACTCATGATTTATAGTAACCTTAATGGGGTTAACAGCAAACGGATGGAGCCATTAGAGCCCGACCCTCTATTCGTATTTCGTCTTGTTACGCCGACGCTCTATTTTAATTTATTCATACAACCGTAAAATAAAATTTTTGCCCGATGATTACCATTCCCAACAATGTTACCGGCAACACCCTCAGTCTGAACACCGGCTCTGCGCTGCTTTCGGGCCTCAAAGCCGGGCAACTGGTCACCATCAATGTGACACAAATCCAAGGCAGCCAGGCTCTCATCACCCTTGGCAGCCAGACGCTGACCGCCGATCTAAAAGGACCGCACTTAAAACCCGGACCGCTGGAAGTGGAAGTCAAGCAAATCCACCCGGCTTTAGTCTTAACCATCCCGCACAAAGCCCCTCAAAATCCCCAGAATGAGATTTTAAATTCTCAACAGGCCGCCCTGCAAAACCAATACAAACAGCTGCTGGCCAATCAACAACCCATCACCCAGGTGTTGCAACAACTGCAAAGCGCCCCGAACCTCTCTCAAAACATACAGACCGTAATTGGCCAACTGCTGGAACAGCTCCTAAAGCCGGGCGCCAACCTCAACGGACAGCGCCTCAAGGAAGCTCTCAACAACAGCGGACTGCTGCTTGAAAACAAACTCCTTAAAGCCGATCTCAGCAACCTTGCCAACGACACCAAAGCCCAGCTGCTCAGACTGCAAAACCTCATCAAGCAAGAGCCGCCCGCCTCCCCCAATGCCAGCCTGCTGGCACACTTGGCAAAAACGCTTGGCGAGAGCATCAATAAAATCACACTACAGCAACTGCAATTGTTTGAGCATCCTGAATTACTCAATATTGAACTGCCATTTCAGCAACAGGGCGAAATAAAACCGATACAAGTGGGCATCTACCAAAAGCGCTATCCGCAACAGACACTCTGGGAGCTGATGGTGGAGCTGGAGATCAACCAATCCGACAGTCTCTATAAACTCACCCTGAACGAATCCAAGGAGACGCTATATTGTTCAATTTGGTGCGAAACCCAAGAACTTGAATCCACCCTGCAGCAAAAACTCCCGATGCTGGTAGAACAACTGGAAACTCTCGGTCTGCGCATCCCTCCGCCACAGTTCCTGCCACAAAAGCCCAAACAATCGGATTTTGCTACACGTGTCGCTTTAATCGATATCAAAGTTTAACTTCGGTGCAATATTTGCTTTCTATGATATCAGACAGACCCGAACCGTGCGCCCTGAATAAATAAAACCTTACCGTCCAGCCTGGTTTTTACAGTAAAATAAGCCATCCTGGACTAGACGTTTTTAGTTGAATAAGGTACTTTACCCCTAATTGTTTTAATCCAAATAGAGTAACGCAGTATGGACACCAATCTGAATGCAGTTCAAGAGCAAATCGGCCAGAAGAAAGGCCATGACGATCAGGTTCTTAGCTTTATTCTGGGTAGAGAAGAGTATGGAGTGGACATCCTGACGGTTCAGGAAATCAAAGGATGGGAAAAAACCACCGCCATCCCTAACACCCCCAACTATGTCATGGGCGTAATCAACCTGCGTGGTGCGGTTGTTCCCATTATCGATTTACGCGTTCGCTTTGGTTTAGAAAACATCACCTATAATGAATCGACGGTCGTGATTATTCTTCGCGCCGAAGACGTCTCGGGCTCCCAAAAAATCATCGGCCTGGTGGTCGACGGGGTTTCCGACGTATACACCCTCAACAAATCAGAAATTCAATCCTCTCCGGACATGCAAGGCACCATCCATACCGATTACGTAAATGGATTGGCGACGGTCGGGGAGAAGATGATCGTGGTATTGAATGTCAACCAGCTGATCAACGAGGGCATCCTGGCACGCATCAGAAAAAGCCTCAATCGCGAATAATGCTTATTGTTGAGCTAACCCAATTTAAGTAAAGTTACGTTTTAATTTTTAGAGTGTGAGAGAAAAACAATGTCAAAGATCCTAGCCGTAGACGATTCAAAATCAATGCGCCAGATGGTCAGCATGTCGCTGAAGTCCGCCGGGCACGATGTGACAGAGGCAGAGGATGGGGTGATGGCTTTGGATTTGGCAAAGCAGAATCAATTCGACCTGATTGTCACCGATATTAACATGCCGAACATGAACGGTATCGAGCTGATCACCGCATTACGCGCCCTGCCGAACTACAAGTTCACCCCAATTTTGTGTCTGACGACGGAATCATCCGGCGACATGAAAACCAAAGGCAAAGAAGCGGGTGCAACCGGTTGGATCGTGAAACCTTTCAGCCCTGAAAAATTGCTTTCCGTTATCGGCCGCGTGCTTTAATTGATTTCACCCAACAGCCGCACTCACAGGAATTCCTTCCTAGCGGCTGGATTCAGGCAGACCTACCATTCCTTACAAAGGGGCATTCCATGGCTGACATCATTACCCTTCCGGAAACACTGACTATTCACACCATCGGACAAACCTTTGCCGAACTGCGGGAGCGTTTTGACACCGCCGGCGACGACATTCTGATTGATGGCAATAACGTCGAAACCTTGGATACCAGCGGGCTACAAGCCCTGATTGTACTGATCGGCAGCGCACAGGAAAATGACAAACAGGTCGGCTGGCAGCAGGCAAATGACTTAATCGCCTCTTCAGCGCAAAAACTGGGATTAAACGGCGCCTTATTGTTGGCATAAAAATTCTCGACAGGCCGGGTAACGACTCCCGCACCTGAGGATGTCAACATGAGCGATCAGAAAAAAAACGCAGCAACTCTCGCAGATAAAATCGCCGTTTCACTTCAGTATGATGGCGAGTCTGCGCCTGTCGTGACCGCTAAAGGCAGCGGGCACATCGCAGAGCAGATTCTTGAACTGGCTCGCGAACACAATATTCCGATCCAACAGGATCCGGAACTGGTTTCATTGCTTAGCCAGGTAGAGCTTAATCAGGAAATTCCACAAATTCTGTACGAAGCCGTGGCTCAAGTGTTGGTGTTTGCCTATCAGCTCAGCGAAAAATCGCCACCGCAAACCAAACAAACACCCTCGCCATCAAGTTAGCTTCATCATCATATTATCCACATCTATCAGAATAATCACATTATTCTGATAGTGCGCAATACCCTGAATATAACGCGATGCATTCTCCTTCGTGGAGGACAACGCCTCAAAACGGCTTTCGGGTATGTCGCGCACTTCCATCACAAAGTCCACCATCATCCCAACCGTCTGCTCCTCTTCAAGCTCAACAATAATAATACGCGACAGATCCGTAATCGGTTTTCTAGGCATACCATAAACCGTTCGGGTATCGACCACCGTCACAATCACACCGCGTACATTAATCACACCCAGCACATGCGACGGCGTACCCGCGACTTGACGGATTTTGCCAACCCTCAAGACTTCACGAATTTTTTTGACATAAATGCCGTAAATCTCGTCCTCCAGCGTAAACAACACACAACGTGCGCTTGGACCGGCGTAGGCACCGTCATCATCCAGCCCCGCATCTACCGCCTGAAACGATGAAAGCTTTTGTCTTGCATCCAAATTCATAAAAAAACTCCCCAATTACTGAAAGCGGTGGATGACCCCCGGTAGGTCCAAAATCAAGGCAATACTGCCATTACCCGTAATGGTTGCCCCTGCATAGCCGGCGACTTTTTTGAGCATCATACCCAACGGCTTAATAACCACCTCTTCCTGACCGTTAACCTGTTCCACCACCAAACCTGCACGTTGGTTACCGATCGTCACAATGACCACCTTATCGCCATAATAATCGTCTTTTACCTTCTCCGGCGCCAACCACTCGGTCAGAAAATACAACGGAATACTCTTCTCGCGCAATCTCACCATCATCTGGCCGTCGATTTTATTGGTCTTTTCAGGCTCATAATCAAAAATTTCCTGCACACTGGTCAACGGAATGGCGTAATTGTCCTCACCAAATGACACCATCAAGGTCGGCAGAATCGCCAGCGTCAAAGGCACACGAATGCTCATGCGTGTTCCTTCACCCAGAACGGAGTGAATATCAATGCTGCCGTTCAGCTTGGTAATCATGCTTTTAACGACATCCATACCCACACCGCGTCCGGAAATATCGCTAATCTGTTCGGCGGTCGAAAAACCGGCAGACATAATCAATTCAAATGCGTCCTTATCATCCAATTGGTTAGCCGTCATTTCGTCGAGCATGCCTTTTTCAACGGCTTTGCGACGCAAAACATCAGGATCCATGCCTTTGCCGTCATCCGTAATGGACAGCAGAATATGATCCCCCTCCTGCTCGGCAGCCAAAATAACTGTGCCTTTTTTAGGCTTACCGGCCTTAATGCGATCTGCCGGCATTTCAATGCCGTGATCCACCGAATTACGCACCAGATGGACCAACGGATCCGCCAGAGCCTCAACCAGGTTTTTATCGAGGTCGGTCTCCTCGCCACGCAATTCAAGCTCGATTTCCTTGCCCAGTTTTCGGGCCAAATCGCGAACCACGCGCGGAAAGCGGCCAAACACCTTTTTAACCGGTTGCATACGCGTTTTCATAACCGACGTCTGCAGATCAGTAGTGACATGATCCAAATTGGCTACGGCATTGGAGAGCTCTTCACCGCTTGCCTGAGTTGTGCGCAAGGTTAGCAACCGATTGCGCACCAACACCAGTTCACCTACCAGGTTCATGATCTCATCCAAACGTTTGGTATCGACTCGCACGGTCGATTCGGTCGTACCGGGTTTGGCAGGCGCCTTACTGGCACCGGCTGAACTGCCATCCTCTTCATCACTGGCAACTTGCGCTTTTGAAACGGCAGGTTTTGCCACTGGCTTGATCACATGAACCTCCTCTTCAGGCTCAGCCATGGCTGACATTTCCAACAAATCGCGCTGATTCAACAGGGCATCGAATTCATCATCGGTAATTTCACCATCCGGATCCATCCCCTCCGGAAGCTGTAAGCTCGGCGTTTTCGAGACGCCGCCAACATGCAGCGCATCCAGCGAATCACGTTGATTCAGCAAGGCTTCAAATTCATCATCAGTAATTTCACCGTCCGGATCCAGCCCTTCCGGTAACTGTAACGCCTTTTCTGCTTGGGAAACTTCGACATCTGAAGCCCCCCCTAACTGGTCGCGCTGATTGAGCAAGGCTTCAAACTCATCGTCTGTCATATCGCCATCCGGATCCACATCAGCCGGCAAAGAAAGTTTAGGCTGAGAAGCGCTCTCTTCAGCGACCGGCGCGGCTAATTGCCCTTTCGTTAAGGCGTCCAACTCTTTTAACAACGTCGGGTTATTTTCGGGCAATTCTCTATGCCCTTCATTGAGCAGATTAATTGAATCGGAAATGACATCAAAAGCGCGTAAAATCACATCCGCCGCAACCGCATCGTATTCCACATCACCATTACGAATCTTGTCAAACACGTTTTCAGCACGGTGACATACTTCAATCAGCGGCGTAATACCCAAAAATCCCGCACCGCCTTTAATCGTATGAAACCCGCGGAATACGGCATTAAGCAGGTCCCGATCGCTTGGAGATTGCTCAAGGTCAACCAACTGCTCATTCAGCTGATCAACCAGTTCCGTGGCCTCTACCAAAAAGTCCTGTAAAATATCCTCATCCACAATCAGTACCTCTTTTCGCTATCGCGTTGCACATTCACTTTTGAAATGCTTTTCCAAATACAGTGCAAATCCATTAGCAATCAATGTGCCATACCTTCCTATCTGCATAGCGTAAAAACCGCTTAAATACCGAGATCACTCAATAGGTCATCAATATCCTCTTGTGAATCCAGGGCGCCTTGTTTCGCATCGCGGGTTACATTCGGCCCCATCCCTTTGGCCTCCTGTGCTTTACGCTCTTCTTCGGAGTATTGTCGTTCAGGAATCTTCTCGAAGTCATGCTTGGAGCGTGCTATTAATGTTTTTAAACTCTCCTCAAGCGAGGTAACAATCAAAATCACACGGTTCAGTACCTGACCGGTCAGATCCTGAAAGGACTGTGCCAACATAATGTTCGTCAGCTCGCTATTCATCTGCTGCTTCAACTGCTGGGCGGCATCCAGGGTGACATCGTCCGCCAAGGTCAACTCTTCCAGCAACTCGGAAAGGTTTTCAGCCGCCTGCAAAGTCTTGCCGCTCGCGGCTTGGGTTTCATGAATCACATACTGCAAGCGTTCAGCAATATCCGGTAAATCATGCTTCGCATGCAACAGGATTGGCGCATCCACCTCAAGATCATCTAAAGTTTCGTGCAAATTTTTGGTTAACGCCTCCAACTGCTGATAAATCTGGGTTTCACGGATGCTGGTCAATTCATCCAATAAATCCGTTACACGCCCTTGGTCATCGTGCTCGACTGCATCCAATAACGCTAATACGATTTGCTTATCAATTTGCTTCATGCTTCTTTTCCTCTGGCCATAAAAAAACCCCAGGCTATAAACGCATTTACAGCTTTGGGGTTTCTATTATCATCGTAATTTACAATAAAAATTAAGATTGCGCTTTTTGTCTTTCCGCAACACGCTCGAAGATTTTCTGGATTTTTTCATTGAGTGTCGCAGCCGTAAAGGGTTTCACAATATACCCATCTACCCCGGCCTGCGCAGCTTCGAGAATCTGGCTGCGCTTGGCTTCGGCTGTGATCAACAAAAAGGGCGTGTCTTTTAATTTTTCATCGGCACGGACATGGCGCAAAAGATCAATACCTGTCATTTGCGGCATATTCCAGTCACTCACGATAAAGTCGTATTTACCGGTTTTGACCATTGGCCAAGCCGTCGCACCGTCATCGGCCTCATCAAACTTGCTAAAACCGAGTTCTTTTAATAGGTTTTTTACAATACGACGCATGGTTGAAAAGTCATCCACGACCAAAATATTAATATCTCTATTGATTTGCATCTCGTTTCCTTAACCGTCAACTTTTCACATTTTTTAAAAATCTAATAAATCCTACATCCAATCCGCCAAACGGGAGCGCAGACGCTTGATCGCCTGACTATGGATCTGACTGACTCTCGACTCGCTCACATCAAGTACTTCGCCAATCTCTTTGAGGTTCAATTCTTCATCGTAATAGAGCGCCATGACCAGCTTCTCTTTTTCCGGCAACTGCATGATTTCCCGGGCCAGCGCCTCCTGAAAACCATTCTCAGCCAACTCCGCAAAGGGCGTCATCATCGAACCGACCATGCGTTCTTCAGACAGCTCATCATGATCCGGTTCATCAATAGACAACAGCTGCGCGCTATTGGTGTCTTGCAGGATGGCATGATATTCCATCACTGAAATACCCATCTCCATGGCAATTTCGTCGTCCTTGGCCTCTCGACCATGACGCGCCTCGACCCGGTTGATGGCCTCGCTCACCTCACGGGATTTACGGTGCACCGAACGCGGCGTCCAATCCCCTTTGCGGATCTCGTCGAGCATAGCCCCACGGATACGAATGCCGGCATAGGTTTCAAAGCTCGCACCCTGATCCGGACTGAACTTCTGCATGGCTTCAATCAAGCCAATAATGCCCGATTGAATCAAATCTTCGACAAACACGCTGTCCGGCAAGCGCCCTTTCAGGTGATAAGCAATCCGCTTCACCAGTGGCAGATATTGCTCCAAATCCATCTCAACACGCTGTACAGCCTGCTTTTGGATGGAGGTATAAGCGCTTGCTCCAGTCATGCAATCTTCCTAGTGACCTGATTGAAAAAGACTTTCCACAAAAAACTGCAGGTATCCCGTCGCCCCTCGCGGCACAGGCCATGAATCTATCGTGTAAGCCATCTCCTTAAACGACTTGGCTGCCGCACTGTTTGGGTAACTGATCGTCACCGGCACCTGTTTCTGCACTGCTTCACGCAGATCATTATCATAAGGCACGCTCCCTAGATAATCCAAGGTTACGTCCAAAAATTGTTCGCTGACGCGTGCCAATTTCTCAAATAACTGCCGCCCGTGTTGCTGTGAACGACTCATATTCGCCAACAATCTGAAACGCGATACCTGATAATCCCGACTCAGCACTTTGATCAGGGCATAGGCATCGGTAATGGAGGCAGGCTCGTCTGTCACCACCACCACCACTTCCTGCGCCGCGCGGCAGAAACTCACCACACTGTCTGCAATACCGGCGGCCGTATCAATAATCAAAACATCCAATTCACCGTTGAGCTCGGAAAATGCGTTAATAATACCCGCGTTTTCCATGGCTGTCAGTTGCGCCATGCGTCTGATCCCTGAGGCCGCAGGGATAATCTTCAAACCGGCAGGCCCTTCAACAATGACCTCTTTGAGCGTTTTTTCGCCATCCAATACATGCGCCAGGTTATAGCGGGTTTGCAGACCCAGCATAATATCGACATTGGCCAAGCCCATATCTGCGTCCATCAGCAAAACACGATTGCCCAATTTGCTCAGCGAAATACCCAGGTTGACCGATACATTCGTTTTGCCCACCCCGCCTTTGCCGCTGGCCACGGCAATCACACGCACCGGCTTGCCTGACGGTTTAGGCGCTTGCACTTGATTGGATTGCATTGCTCGCAAGCCTGCTGCCTGATCATTGAGCATCAGATATCTCCTTTCCCATCCCCATACGGAGCGCACTCTCTTCATAATCTGCGGACGCATTTTGCTGTCCTAATACCATTGCCCGGTCAATCAATTCACTCACCTTAACAGGCATTAAATCCTCTGGCACACGCTGTCCATCGGACATGTAAACCAACGGCAGCTGTTCTTCAATCAACACCGTCAAAATATTGCCAAGCTGCAAGGCCTCGTCCACCTTGGTCAGAATGCACCCCTGCAACCCCACCTGGCTGAATGACTTGATGATATCCTGCATCACCTTGAGTTGCGTGGCGGCTGAAATAACCAAGTAATTACGGACACTGCTCACCCCTTGGTGCGTGGTGGTCAGCTGCTGCGATAATTGCAAATCACGCTGGCTCATGCCGGCCGTATCAATCAAAATCAGCTTCTTATTCGTCAAAGAGGCCAACAAGGCATACAACTCCCCTTGGGAGTTGACGACATGCACCGGCACGCCCAACAAATCGGCAAATGTCTTGAGCTGTGCCTGGGCGCCAATTTTATAACAATCCGTTGTAATCAGCGCCAACTGGCTCGCGCTGTTACGCATCACAAAACGGCTCGCAATCTTAGCGATAGTTGTCGTTTTCCCGACACCTGTGGGTCCAACCAAAGCCACAATGCCGCCACGCTCCAGAAAATCACGCTCTTCCGCCGGAATCTGACGCTCGATTGAGCGTAAAATTTCTGACCAGGCCAGGTCTGAGCGGGTATCCACCTTTTCAACCAGCTTTTGGCTTAATCCCCAGCCCACTCCCAGACGCATCAGACGCTTGATCAGCGCCACCTTGTGAGGATCAGCCTGTTCAGTTTGCCCCCAAGCCAATCCAGACAGCTGATTTTCCAGCAGGGCGCGCATGGCTTTCAACTCTTGTGCCATGTGGCTTATCTCAGGCAGACTTTCGGCCTTGCTCTCTTGGCGGCCATACAGCGGGGTTTCCGGGGAAACATAACTACTGCCGGCCTGTTGAGTTTGTTTTTGCTTCTGATAAGCCTGCGCTTCAGGATCAGAAGCGGCCACGATTTCGACGCCCTCGTCCGTTGTGCGGCTCGATAAGATAACCGCATCATCACCGTGCGCCTCTCTCACCAATAACATGGCTTGACGCATGGTCGGAGCAAAGTAGCGTTTTATTTTCAACCTAGCCTCCCTGTCCTACATTGGCCACCACACTAATCTGTCGATTTTCTGGCACCTCTGAATACGCCAAGATATGCAATCCCGGCAAGCTATATCTAAACAGACGCGCCAACTGCGCGCGTATCTGCGGCGCGACCAGCAAAACAGCAGACTGACCGCTCATTTCCAACTTTTGGGACTCTTGCTTTAAGGTATTGTGCAATCTTTCAGCCAATCCCGGCTCAATCGCCAACTGTCCTTCGGGAGCCCCTTGCGTCGCTTGCAGCAATAACTGTTCCAACGCAGGCTCAATGGTAATGACTTTCAACTCACCTTCCGCGCCGGTAATGTCTTGAACGATTGAACGTCCCAAAGCCGCACGGACATATTGCGTCAACTCATTGGCATTTTGGGTTTGCGTCGCCCGGTTGGTCAACGCCTCTAAAATGGTACGCATATCCCTGATAGAAACTTTTTCCAGCAACAGGTTCTGCAGCACTTTGACAACCGTTGCCAAAGAGAGCTTTTCGGGTACCAGCTCGTTTACCAGTTTAGGCGATGACTGCTTGAGTTTATCCAACAGCAGTTGCGTTTCATCGTGCCCCAACAACTCGTAGGCATAATCCTGAATAATCTGACTGATATGCGTCGCTACGACCGTACTCGCATCCACCACGGTATACCCCAGAGCCTGGGCCTGGTCACGGTCCTTCGCATCAATCCACACCGCCTCCAGACCAAACGTAGGATCTTTGGTGGCAATACCAGGCACTTCACCGAATACCTGTCCGGGGTTTATCGCCAGTTCCTTATCCGGGTAAACCTCTCCCTGCCCGGTATTCACCCCCATGAGCATAATTCTATATTGGTTTGGTTTTAAGTCCAAATTGTCGCGGATATGCACAGGCGGCACCAAAAAACCCAGCTCTTGGGAAACTTTGCGGCGCACGCCCTTTATCCGGTCAAGTAATTGGCCATTTTGCGACTGATCCACCATCGGAATGAGTCGATAACCGACCTCGAGCCCCAAAATATCAAGCGCCTGCACATCATCCCAGCTTAATTCCGCAGGCTTGGTCTCCGGGATTTCCTGCGCCTTTTGATCCACTATTTGCTGCGGCTGCATCTGCTGCTTGCGGTGAATCAGATAAGCCCCGGCTCCGGCGACGCTGGCGAACGAGAGAAAAGCCACATTCGGCATTCCCGGAATCAATCCGAGCACGCCGACAATACCTGCCGTCATCCCCAAGGAGCGGGGCGTGGCAAACATCTGTGTCTGCAACTGCTCGCCCATCTCCTTTTGATCACCGGAAACACGGGTGACAATAATCGCCGTGGCGGTGGACAGCAGCAAAGCGGGAATCTGGGCAACCAAACCGTCCCCGAGCGTTAAAATCGTATAAACCTGCGCGGCCTCTGCCATACCCAGGCCATGCTGCCCCATACCGATTGCAAAACCGCCTATCAGGTTGATAAACAAAATGATAATGCCGGCAACCGCATCCCCGCGAACAAACTTGCTGGCACCGTCCATGGAGCCGTAAAAGTCGGCTTCAGATGCGATTTCACGGCGGCGTTCTTGCGCCTGCTCCTGAGTGATGAGTCCGGCATTCAAGTCAGCGTCAATCGCCATTTGCTTACCTGGCATGGAATCGAGCGTGAAACGCGCACTGACCTCGGCGACACGCCCCGCACCTTTAGTAATAACGACAAAGTTTATCACTACCAGAATCGCAAACACGACCAGACCAACGGCGTAGTTGCCGCCAATAACGAATTCACCGAACGCCTCAATAACATGACCAGCCGAAGCGCCGCCCTGATGACCTTCCAGCAGAATGACGCGGGTGGAGGCAATATTCAGCGCAAGGCGGAAAAGCGTGGTGAGCAGGATAATGGTCGGAAATATGGCAAAATCCAGCGGCCGCTTGGCATAGATGGTGACCATTAAAACCACCAGTGATAACGCGATATTGAAGGTAAAGAACACATCCAACAGCATCGGCGGCAGTGGAATGGTGACCATTCCCAAAAGTGCGAGCACCGCAATAGGAACGCCTAATCCGCGGGAGAAATTCTGTCTAAAACTCGCCAGAAGCTGTTGAAAATCCATAAAGTAATATCAATCCAAAAGGCCGAACCTATTGCGTCTTCATCGTTTCAGGAATTGGCAAGTCGCTAAACTCGGTGGCTGCAACCTTCCCTCCCGCCTTAAGCTGAAACACATATGCCAAAATCGCCGCCACGGCCTTAAAGAGATCATAAGGAATGGGACGATCCACCTCGGCATTATAGTACAAAGCACGCGCCAAGGGTGGGGCTTCTACAATGGGGATATTATGCTCTCGCGCAATAGTTCTGATCTGCGAAGCCATAAAGTCAGCCCCCATTGCCAAGACCAACGGTTCCGCCATACTGTCGGGATCATATTTGAGTGCCACTGCAAAATGCGTCGGGTTGGTGACAATCACATCGGCCTCGGGCACCTTCTGCATCATACGATTACGGGCCATTTCACGTTGCAACTGGCGAATCCGCCCTTTCACCTCCGGATTCCCCTCTTGCTGCTTGTACTCTTCCTTAACTTCCTGCTTGGTCATTTTCAATTGTCGGTTGTGATCCCACAGCTGAAAAGGTACATCAATCGCCGCCACGATAATTAACGAGAGGCTCACAAAGATAAAAGCCTGAACAATCAAGCTGCCTGCATGGGATAAGGCTTGATGCAACGGCTCACTCGCCAATCCCAAAACTTCCCCAAACACCATGTATAAAAATAAGGTGGCAATGCTCATGATCAAACCGAATTTGGCCAGCGCCTTAAACAATTCCAGCAAGGCTTTTGCTGAAAACATGCGCTTAATCCCGGAGATGGGATTGAGTTTGCTAAACTTGGGGGCCAGCGCCTGGGTACTGAACGCCCAACCCCCTAAGAGCATCGGGGAGATAATGGCAATTAACGCCATGAGCAACATAAAAGGTAGAATCATCAGAATGGAAGCAATCAACATCGCCTGGATCAGATCCCACATTTTCAGCAGATCAAAGGCGTGATCCCGATCAAAACTCAACCCCTTAACGGTAATTTGAGCCATATCCGTCAACATCACACTTCCATAAACCAGCAAGAAAACCGCCGCCGAAAGGGTCATCAACAAACTCGTGAGTTCACGGGAGCGCGGTATCTGACCTTTTTCGCGGGCCTCCCTGAGTTTTTTCTCGGAAGGTTCTTCCGACTTTTCTGTACCGTCTTCGTTCTCAGCCATTTAACTCACCCATTTTGCAGACGTAAACTCGTGATTAGATCAACAGCCCGACTGATCAGTTCTTGCAGATGCGGCAATATCAAAGGTGTCATCAATGAGAGCATAACCAGCCCTGCCAACAGGGTCACCGGGAAACCAACTGCAAAAATATTCAATGCAGGCGCCGCACGTGTCACCACACCAAAGGAAACGTTAATCAATAACAACGCGGTCACGGCCGGCAAGGAAATCAACACACCCGCCGAAAAAATATAACTGCCAAATTCGACCAGCAGGCGCAAACTTTCCTGATTCAAAAACTGCGTGCCGACAGGCAGATATTCAAAGCTGTCCACAACCACTTGAATCACCAGTAAATGCCCGTTCATCGCGAAAAACAACAACGAGGCGATAATGGTGAAATACTGTGAAACGACTGGCGAGTTGACGCCGGTGGCAGGATCCACCATTTGCGCAAAGGCCAAACCCATGCCTGTAGCGACCATATGGCCGGCCATGGTAAAAGCCTCAAATACAATCAGAAAAACCGTGCCCATCACCAAACCGATTAGAATCTGTTGAACCAGAAAAAGCACGCCCTGCCAGGTAAAGGGATCGACTGGAGGGGGTAATGTTAAATTCGGAGCGACAATTAAAGTAATGAACAGTGTCAGAATAATGCGGGTTTGCGGAGTAACAGAGGAGGCGCCAAAAAGCGGTAAAACCGACAACATGGCCCCAATCCTCACAAAGGGCCAAAAATACAAGCCGATCAGTTGTAGCAGTTCGTTATAACTAAACGTCATCTCTTAGCCAATCAGGGCCGGAATGTTCTCAAATAACTCCCGGGTAAATGAAACCAGCGTTGTCAACATCCAGGGCCCAAATACAACCAAAGCCACGCCCACAATCGCCAGCTTGGGAATAAAACTCAAGGTCATTTCGTTAATCTGTGTGGCCGCTTGAAACATCCCCACCAATAAACCGATAATCAGGGCCGGAATCAGCAAAGGAGCCGCAAGCATCATGGTGATCTCTAACATACGCTGCCCGAGGGTTAACACAAAATCCTGCTGCATCAGACACCTCCCGGAACCACAAAACTGTTAGCCAAAGTACCCACAACCAAGACCCAGCCATCTATTAATACAAACAGCATGATTTTGAACGGCAGTGAAATAATCATTGGCGAAAGCATCATCATCCCCATCGACATCAATAAACTGGCAACCACCAGATCGATGATCAAAAAGGGGATAAAAATCATAAAACCAATTTGAAAGGCCGTCTTCAGTTCGCTCGTCATAAAAGACGGAATAAGTACCTTGAAGGGGATCGACTGCGGATCATCCAACGTCACTCCGGCCATCTCCGCAAACACCTCCAGATCATCTTCACGCGTCTGCTGCAGCATAAACTGATACATCGGCTTTGAACCGATCTCAACCGCCTCTTTGAATTGGATCTGCTCATCCAGATAAGGCGAAACTGCGGTTTCATAAACCTTATCCAATACAGGTGACATGATAAAGAGCGTCAAAAACATGGCTAAAGCGATCAACACCCTGTTTGACGGGGTTTGCATGGTTCCGAGTGCCTGGCGTAAAAGCGCCAGCACCACGATGATGCGTAAAAAGGAGGTCATTGCGATTAAAGCTGCTGGCAATAGGGTCAGCCCCGTCATCAGCA
>JACXUQ010000091.1 GCA_014763835.1 Thiotrichales bacterium | reverse complement strand
CGCGGCGCAATACGGATCAACACGTCGGTGGCTGAACCGAAGTGCTGCGCCACCGCTTCTTCATAACCGGCGCTCGCCAGCTGGCTTCGCACCTTGCTCAAATCGACCGCCTGCGGATAAGAAACCTCGATAATCGTCCCGCCGGTAAAATCGATACCGAAGTTCAACCCCTTGACCCAAAGACCGACGACCGAGGCGACAATCATCAGAATCGAAAACGCCACCGCCAGATGGCGTTTGCCCATAAAGTCAATCTGTTTCGGCATGGCGGCCTGTTCAGTTTGCATCGTCATTTCGCTCATTGCGCCACACTCCTAAATAGACAGTTTTTCGACACGCTTGTTGCCGTACATCAGATTAACGATGGCGCGTGTACCCAAAATCGCGGTAAACATCGAGGTGGCGATACCGATCGACAGGGTGATCGCAAAGCCCTTGATCGCCCCGGTTCCGAAACTGAACAGCACAATCGCCGCCAATAACGTGGTGATATTGGCGTCGGCAATGGTCACAAACGCCTTCTCGTAACCGGCATAAATGGCACTCTGCACCGAACTGGTTTTCAGCTCCTCGCGGATGCGCTCAAAAATCAGCACGTTGGCATCCACCGCCATCCCAACGGTGAGGACGATACCGGCAATACCCGGTAGCGTCAGCGTGGCCTGCAACATCGAAAGCACCGCGACGATAATCACCAGATTCAGTGCCAACGCCAGATTGGCCACCATGCCAAAGGTTTTGTAACGCCATGCCATCAGCACCAGCACCAGCAGGAAGCCGACCACTACCGACATAAAGCCCTGATCGATGTTATCCTGCCCCAGGCTCGGCCCGACGGTACGCTCCTCCACGATCTCCATCGGTGCGGCCAAGGCACCGGCACGCAGCAACAGCGCCAAATCCTGCGCTTCCTGCGGCGAATCCAGGCCGGTAATCTGGAAGCGGTTGGCGAACTGGCCGCGAATCACCGCGGCGTTGATGACATCGCGGGTAGTGATGCGTTTTTTAACTTTCTCACCGTTGACTTCAACGGTTTCCACGCGGTTCTCGATATAGACCACCGCCATGCGGTTGCCGACGTTCTCTTTGGTCGTCGCCAGCATCTTGCGGCCGCCAGCCCCGTCCAAGGTCACGCTGACCATCGACGAGCCCTGCTGCGGGTCAATGCCCGACTGCGCGTTGATGACGTTTTCACCGCTGACGATCACACTGCGCTGCAGCAGAATCGGCGTGCCGTCACGGAAGTGATACAACTTGGCACCGTGTGGCGCATAGCCCGTTTTCTCGGCTTGCAGCGCATCGCCGCGTTCTTCCACTAGACGGAATTCCAGCGTAGCGGTCGCCCCCAGGATCTCCTTGGCGCGCGCGGTATCCTGTACACCCGGCAACTGCACCACAATGCGACGCTCGCCCTGCTGCTGAATCACCGGCTCGGCAACGCCCAGCTCGTTGATTCGGTTACGCAAGGTGGTGATGTTCTGCTGCAACGCAAACTTCTTGGTGTCGGCAATCGCCTTGGGGGACAAGGTCATCGCCAGCATCGGCGCGGCGGTTTCGGTATTGGGCTGAATATTCAGATCCGCGCCGAAATTTTCATTGAGCACGCCCTGCGCCTGCTGCATGGATTCGCCATCGCGGAACTTGACCAACAGCTCTTCCGACTCGTAATCCACCCCCAGATAACGCACTTTGCTCTCGCGCAGACGGCCTTTGATTTCGTCAACATAACGCAGATAGGCTTTTTCCACTGCCGCGTCCATGTCCACGTCCATCAAAAAGTGCACCCCGCCGCGCAAATCCAGACCCAGATACATCGGCTGGGCGCCCAGATCGCTCAGAAATGCGGGAGTCGCCGGCGCCAGGTTCAACGCCACCACGGCTGAACGCCCCAGCGCATCCTTCAACAGCGACTTAGCCTTTAGCTGGTCTTCGGTGTTGTCAAAACGGATCAGAAAACGGCCGTTTTCAAATTCCGTGGATTTCACCGCCAACTGCGCTTCTGTGAGGATTTTATTGACCTCCTCTTGGGTTGCTGCATTGAAGGTCACTGACTTGGCCGGCGAAATCTGCACCGCCGGATCGTCACCGAACAGGTTCGGCGCGGCATAGATCAGACCGATGACCGTGACCACCACCAACAACAGGTATTTCCAGGCGGGATAACGGTTTGCTATCACTTTTTGTTGTGTTTGAAACATAGTCTTATTCCATCTCTAGGAACATTTGCCGTAAAGCAAGGGGATTTAAACAACAAAAGGGGCAAAAGCCCCTTTTATTGATATGTAACGATTATTCGCCTTTTAGCGTGCCTTTTGGCAGCAAGCGCGCAATGTTCTGGCGCTCGATTTTCACGACGACATTATCGGCGATCTCGACATCACAGAAAGTGTCGCTCAACTCGCGGATTTTGCCGCCCATACCGCCGTAAGTCACGACTTCGTCGCCCTTCTTCAGGGCTTCCACCAGCGCTTTGTGCTCTTTAACTTTTTTCTGCTGCGGACGGATCAACAAGAAGTAGAACACCACAAACAGCAGGATCAACGGAATCAATCCTTCCCATCCGCCGCCCTGGGCCGCTGCGGTTCCTTCTGCCATTGCATCGCTGATAAAAAAGCTCATAGTTTTCTCCTAATCGTATAAAACGTGTCTATAAAGTCCCGCCTATTGTGGCACAGCTTTTGGCAAAAATCTGCTAAAAATGCCGCAAAAAAATCTCAACAGGCCACCCCCATCAAGGGTTTATCCCCATTCAGTCTTCCAACGCCGGCATGGGCTGACCGATACCCTCGTAGAATTCCGCCACAAACGCCTCCAGACGGTGCTCGGCAATCGCTTCGCGCAAGCCTTTCATCAGCGTCTGATAATAGTGCAGATTGTGGATCGTATTTAAACGCGCGCCCTGGATTTCGTGACACTTGTCCAGATGGTGCAGATAAGCACGGGTATAGTTCTGGCACGTATAGCAGTCGCATTTCGGATCCAACGGCAGCAGACTGGTTTTGTGTTTGGCGTTACGGATTTTGATGACCCCTTCCGAGGTGAACAGGAAACCGTTACGCGCATTGCGCGTGGGGATCACACAGTCGAACATATCGATGCCGCGGCGCACCGCCTCGACAATGTCTTCGGGTTTGCCCACGCCCATCAGGTAACGCGGTTTGTCCTTGGGCATATGCGGTTCAGTGTAATCCAGCGTGGCCATCATCTCCTCTTTGGGCTCGCCGACCGAGAGGCCGCCGATGGCGTAACCGTCAAAACCGATCTCCTTGAGTTTTGCAATCGATTCGCGGCGCAGGTCTTCGTACATGCCGCCCTGCACAATGCCGAACAACGCCGCCGGACTGTCGCCATGCGCCTCTTTGGAGCGTTTGGCCCAACGCAGCGACAACTCCATCGACGTCTTCGCCACTTCATGACTGGCCGGATAAGGGGTGCATTCGTCAAAAATCATCACGATGTCCGATCCGAGCTTGCGCTGCACTTCCATCGATTCTTCCGGCCCCATGAAGATTTTGGCGCCGTCCACCGGACTGCTGAAGGTCACGCCCTCTTCCTTGATCTTGCGCATCTTACCCAGACTGAACACCTGAAACCCGCCGGAATCGGTCAGGATCGGACCGTCCCAATGGGTAAAGTCGTGCAGGTCGCCGTGAAGCTCGATAATGTCGGTACCCGGACGCAGCGCCAGATGGAAGGTGTTGCCCAAAATAATCTGCGCCCCGGTTGCCTTGATCTCCTCCGGTGTCATCCCTTTGACCGAACCGTAGGTGCCCACCGGCATAAACGCCGGCGTTTCCACATTGCCGCGGGCAAATTTCAAGCGGCCACGGCGCGCACGGCCGTCAGTCGTATCTAATTCAAATTCCATCTGTATTCCTTAAGACGTTTGCAGACCGGCGCTCGCTGCACCCGGCCTGCTGAGTTTTTAATCGGGCTGTTTCGGCAAAATCAACATGGCGTCGCCGTAACTGAAAAAACGGTACTGTTGTGCCACGGCATGCGCATAAGCGTGCATGGTGTGTTCGTAACCCGCCAATGCCGAAACCAGCATAATCAGCGTCGATTCCGGCAGGTGGAAATTGGTGATCAGGCCATCCACCTCTTTGAAGCGGTAACCCGGCGTGATAAAAATGTCGGTTTCGCCCTGATAGGGTTCGATTTCGCCGGAAGGAGTGAAGCTGGCAGCGCTCTCCAGACAACGCACACTGGTGGTGCCTACGGCAAACACCCGCCCGCCTCTGGCACGCGTCTGTCTAATCTGCGCCACCACCTCGGCACTGACTTCAAGATATTCGGAGTGCATTTTATGTTCGGCAATATCGTCCACCTGCACCGGTTTGAAGGTGCCGGCACCAACATGCAGTGTCACAAAACCGAGCGTAACCCCTTTGGTTTTGATCTCGTCCAGCAAGGCTTCGTCAAAATGCAGACCGGCGGTGGGCGCGGCCACCGCACCAGGTTTGGAGGAATAGACCGTCTGGTAACGTTCCATATCCTCGGCCTGATCTTCGGCGCGTTCGATATAAGGCGGCAACGGCATATGGCCGTATTGCTCGATCAGGTTCAAGGCCGGCGTATCACTTAACACCTTGAGCACAAACAGCGCGTCTTCGCGGCCGAGCACCTCCACTTCAAAGGCGTCCTCGATTCTGAGCACGGCGCCGGCCTTGGGCGACTTACTGGAGCGCACATGGCTCAACAGGGTGTGCTGATCGAGTACGCGCTCAATCAACAACTCAACCTTGCCGCCGGTCGCCTTTTGCCCGAAAAGTCGCGCCGGAATGACCTTGGTATTATTGAATACCAGCATATCGTCGGGTTGCAGGTAATCGAGCAGATCAGGAAAGCGGCGGTCACAAACGCTTTGATTGAGAGGCTGGTTCGGATCAAGCACCAGCAACCGGCTGCCGCGTCGTTGTGCGGCGGGCTGCTGGGCAATCAGATGTTCGGGTAGATCAAAGAAAAAGTCTTGTCGTTTCACGCGGAAGCAGCGCCTGGGACTGCAAAGCTGCACCCCGAAAAGCGTCCATACAATAAAACGTGCTATTTTCGCTTAAAAAGCGCTTGCATTCAAGCGCTTAGACAGAGGGGAATAAAGACGCCATTGCGTCTGCAGTCAGCACAGACGCTATTGCAGACAGGCCCCGTTGGGAATGCAGCTGCCGGCGCCCAGTTTTGACAGCGAAATATGCTCGGGTCCAATCGGACGGCCGAAAAGGTAACCCTGGCCGATATCGCACCCCAAATCCACCAAAAGCTGGCGCTGCTCTTCGGTTTCGATGCCTTCGGCCACCACCACCAGATCCAGGTCGTGGGCGAGGTTGATAATCGACTTGGCAATCGCGTACTGGCGTGAATCCTCGAGAATATTGACCACAAACGCACGGTCGACCTTGATGGTATCCAGCGGGAACATCGTCAGATAGTGCAGCGAGGCAAAACCCGTACCGAAATCGTCGAGCGCAATCGAAAAACCTTTCGCTTTCAGAAGGTGAATCTTTTCGATACTGCGTTCGATATTGTTCAGCAGCACCGTTTCGGTCAGTTCGATCTGTACCGACGCCGGGTTGACCCCCAGACGCTTGAATTGGTTGATGGCCTGATCGCAGAAGTTATCATCGGCAAACTGGCGGGCCGATACATTGATGGAGTATTTGAGTTCGATCCCCTGATGCTGCCATTTGGCGATTTGTCGTCCCGCCTGGGAGATCATGGATTCACTCAACATCCAGATCAACCCGGTCTCTTCGGAGACCG
>JACXUQ010000090.1 GCA_014763835.1 Thiotrichales bacterium | reverse complement strand
ACCCGTGACAGCGACCTGCTGGCCCGCATTGGCGGCGACGAGTTCGCCCTGTTGCTGGAGAACTGCTCAACCGAAGATGCCGCCACTATTGCCGAGAAGCTGCGCAGCAGTCTGGCGGGGTATCAGTTCATCTGGGAGAACCGGGGGTTTGACATCGGCGCAAGCATCGGTATCACCGCTATTCATGCCGCCAGCAATAAAGCCGGCATTATGAGCCAGGCGGATGTGGCGTGTTATTTAGCCAAAGACCAAGGCCGAAACCGTGTGCATATCTACCGTGAAGACGACCAAGTACTGGCGCAGCAGTTCAATCAACTCAACTGGGTGAGTCATATCAAAGAAGCGATCAAACAGGAACGTTTTGTACTGTTTGCACAGGAAATCGTGCCGCTACAGCACGCAAGCCCGCAAAAACGGGTGGAAATCCTCACGCGGCTTATGAACGAGGAAGGGCGCATTATTACACCGGATCAGTTTCTGCCGGCTGCCGAACGCTTCAACCTGATGGCCGAATTGGACATCTACGTGACCAAACAGGCGATTGACTGGCTCCAAAGTCATGCCGATGCGATTGAATTAATCAACATCAATATTTCGGGACAGTCACTTGGAAACCCGCAGTTCAATGCCATGCTCTTACAAGTGCTTGAAAACAATCAGGCACTTAATCACAAAGTCTGCTTTGAAATCACCGAAACCGCCGCCATCACTCACATGTCGGCCAGCATCAGCTTTTTGAACAGCATTAAAAACTTCGGCTGCAAACTGGCACTGGACGATTTCGGTTCGGGCTTCTCGTCATTCGGCTGGTTGAAAAGTCTGCCGGTCGATTTTGTCAAAATTGACGGCAACTTCATCCTCGACGTACTCAGCGACAATATCGACGCGGCCATGGTCAAGGCCATTCACCAGATTACCGTGGAAATGAACATCGATTCCATTGCCGAGTTTGTTGAAAACCAGGAGGTTTCCGACTGGCTTAAAGCGGTGGGCATTGAATACGCGCAGGGCTATCATTTCCACAAGCCGTCCCCCATCGACACTTTCTTTTTAGCCGAGGGTTAATTCAACTCCAGGCTAGCGCTATCCACCAAGGCGTAACTATTCCCCCCCTGCAGTTTGGCCTGCTTTTTAGCCTTGGTGGCATAAGAGGTTAACATCTGCTGATGACTGAATACGCCCGGCCTGACCAGCAAAACGCCGAGCGACAGACTCATCATCGGGAAAAACTGCTCCTCGCCGTTGCGCCCCTTGCCCGAAATCCCGCCGCGCTCACGGTCTTCTTGCTCATAAAACCCCATAATGACTTCGCGGAACTCCTGTAAAATCGCTTCGCAGACTTCCTCGTATTTTTTAACGCGCGGCGAAATAATCACAAAGTCGTCGCCACCGATATGCCCGATAAAGTCTTTGGACGGCTTGGTATGGTGATGCAGAATTTTCGCCATGGTGCGAATAATCTCATCCCCCTTCTCAAAACTGTAAAAATCGTTAAACGGTTTAAAGTGATCCATATCGATATAGATGACCATAAACTCGCTGTTCCGGGCCAAAAAGTCGCGGATCGTCTTCTGGATCGGCACATTGCCGGGCAATCCCGATAACGGATTGGCATATTGCGCGCTTTTCACCTTCAAATCGGTAATGACGCGCAACAGATCAATGAAATTACCGCAGCCGCGGTAATGGCCGTTATCGGTCAAAATAAACACTTCGCCACGGCGGCTGTCTTTCTGCTCGGTCACCAGACGGCTCAACTCCACCAGAGAAGTTTTGACATCGACAATCAACGGCGTCTTGTCCATCACCTTATGCAACGGCTTGCGCTGATGCAGTTCGCGCCCGAAACGGTGCGCCAGCATATCCATCAGATCGCGCCGCCACACCATCCCCAGCACCTGTCCGTGATTCACTACCGGCAGGTAATCCCACTGGGTCTCACGCAGTAAAAACTCGGACACCTCGCTGACCGATGTGTCGGGCAAGACACTGGGAATCTCATGCACCAGACAGTCGGCCGTTTCCTCACCATGGCGCACCGGTTCCAAACGGTTGGACCAGGTGTAATTGAGTTCGCAACTGGGCCTGACCTGCGGGCGCTTGAACAGATAACCCTGCACATAATCCACCCCCAGATTCTCCAATACCTTAAGGGTATCGGCATCCTCCACCCCCTCGGCGATGATTTTGGTGTTCAGGCCTTTTGCCAAGGCACAGATGGTTTCGATAAAATGCTGTTTATCCTTATCCACCGCCAGATCGCCGACAAAATGTTTGTCGATCTTGACAAAATCGGGCTTCACCTCCGACCAGATGCGCAGCCCGTTATAACCGCCACCCAGATCGTCAATCGCCACTTTGAAGCCCATCTGGCGGTAATGATTGATGGATTTCACAAAAAGTTCAAAATCCTCGACCGGCTGCAGTTCGGTGATTTCAATCACCACCTGTGAGACATCCAGCCCCAAGCGATGCAAACAGTCCAGCGTCATGCTGCGCTTATAGGAGGGCTGCATCAGCGAGTTGACGGTCACATTCACAAACAGATATTCGCGGTTGCCGAAATCGTGATAAGCCTCTATCGCCGTCTGCCGTGCCAGCAGATCCATCTCGAACAGACAGTCATGCTCTTCGGCCACATGAAACAGATGCAACGGACGATACAAAGGCGAATTTTCCGGACCGCGGATCAGCGCCTCAAAGGCAAACACCTGACGCGTCTGCAAATCGACAATCGGCTGATAGACCGGCGTGAGGTTCTTCAGCGTAA
The DNA here is from genome assembly GCA_014763835.1 of Thiotrichales bacterium. GTDB lineage: Bacteria > Pseudomonadota > Gammaproteobacteria > Thiomicrospirales > Thiomicrospiraceae > Thiomicrorhabdus. Next base: position 3,081 of record JACXUQ010000090.1, on the reverse strand, counting down.
AAATGGATAGCAACTCGCGCCCCAAAAGGGTTTGCGTCAGTCTGTCATGCAGCCGTTCATATAAAGGTAAATCATTGTGCTGATGGCAATCAACCATGGGAACACCGCCTATCGGTAAAGCTCAAGTAGCCGCATAGACTAAGAAAAACAGGTTGCCGACGCATGACGCCTCAATGAACTTTTTATGACGCTGCCGGCAAGCCGCTTGCCTCGGTCCACCGATAACATTGACTTATCGACCTAAAAAAACGATAATTCCCATCTCTAAAAAAGAAGCGCCGATTTGATTTTCAGCTTGCGGGCGCATTAAAAGTACGGCTAAAGCGAGGAGTCTCTCAGTTCCCGCCGATTATTCCGTACCTCGCATTAACCTAAAAGATTCTTTCGAGGACACCACTATGACCAAGACAACCGTATTTACTTCTGAGTCGGTTTCAGAAGGCCATCCTGACAAAATCGCCGACCAGATTTCCGATGCCATGCTGGATGCCATTCTGGCGCAAGATCCCAAAGCGCGTGTCGCCTGCGAAACCTTTGTTAAAACCGGCATGGTTTTAATCGGTGGCGAAATCACCACCGATGCCTGGGTAGACCAGGAAGAGCTGGTGCGCCGCGTCGTCAAAGAGATCGGCTACGACCGACACGATTTGGGCTTTGACGGCGAAACCTGCGCTGTACTGTCGTCTATCGGCAAACAGTCTCCGGAAATCGCCATGGGCGTCGACGAAACCAAAGACCATGAGCAAGGTGCCGGAGACCAAGGTTTGATGTTCGGTTACGCCACCAACGAAACCGATGTGTTGATGCCTGCGCCGATCTATTACGCGCACCGTCTGATGGAACGCCAGGCCTATGTACGTAAATCCGGCCAACTGGGCTGGCTGCGTCCTGACGCCAAGAGCCAGATTACCCTGCGCTACGAAGACGGCCAGCCAGTGGCGATCGATGCGGTGGTATTGTCTACCCAGCATAACCCTGAAATCTCGCAGAAAGACCTGCAAGAAGCGGTGATGGAAGAGATTATCAAACACGTTCTGCCTGAAGAATGGCTGCATAAAGACACGCTGTATCACATCAACCCGACCGGCCGTTTCGTGATCGGCGGTCCAGTTGGCGATGCCGGTCTGACCGGGCGTAAGATCATTGTCGATACCTACGGCGGCATGGCGCGTCACGGCGGCGGTGCTTTCTCCGGCAAAGACCCGTCAAAAGTCGACCGTTCCGCCGCTTATGCCGGCCGTTATGTGGCCAAAAACATCGTCGCCGCAGGCCTGGCAGACAAGTGTGAAATCCAGGTTTCCTATGCGATCGGTGTGGCCGAACCAACCTCTATAAGCATCGAAACCTTCGGCACCGAAAAAGTGGCCGTTGAACTGATTGAACAACTGGTGCGCGACCACTTCGATCTGCGCCCGAAAGGCCTGATCACCATGTTGGACCTGTATCGTCCGATCTACCAGAAAACCGCTTCTTACGGCCACTTCGGCCGCGAATTGCCGGAATTCACCTGGGAAAAAACCGATAAAGCCGCCGCACTGCGTGCCGACGCCGGACTGTAATCAGCCTGCAGGACAGCGCCAAGGTAAAAACCTTTTGCGCCGTCCCGCATCTGCTACAATTTCCAAAGACTTTTCAAAACCACCGGCCTCAAAAACTCAACAGGCCAGGTGGTTTTTTTAAACCCTATTCGTGAACGCTTCATGAGTCAACACACAAGGTTTAAACCCATGAAATCGCAACAAAAATACCCGCAAAAACTCAGCCTGGAATTTTTCCCGCCGCGCTCCGAGCAAGGCATGGAAAAACTGCATACGGTCATTCAAGGTTACAAAGCCATTAATCCGGAATATATGTCCGTTACCTACGGCGCCGGCGGCACCACGCAGGAACGCACGCTGGACACGGTGCGCTACATTCAGGAACACACCCAGTTTGAAGCCGCACCACACCTGACCTGCATCGGCGCCACCCACGAAAGTCTCACACAACTGCTCGACACCTACGAAGCGCTAGGCGTCAAACGCATTGTCGCCTTACGTGGCGACCTGCCTTCCGGCATGATGGATCCGGGCGAATTCAAATACGCCAGCGACCTGGTGGCCTTTATCCGCGAAGTCAAAGGCGACACCTTCCATCTGGAAGTCGCGGCCTATCCGGAGACCCATCCGCAGGCGCGCAACTGCGAAGTGGGTATCAAATGGTTCAAACACAAGGTGGAACAGGGCGCCGATTCGGCCATTACCCAGTATTTCTACAATGTCGACAGCTACCTCTACTTTATCGACAACTGCGAGAAACACGGCATTGATCTGCCGATCATTCCGGGCGTGATGCCGATCACCAACTACGAAAACCTGATCCGCTTCTCCGCTGGATGCGGCGCCGAAGTGCCGCGCTGGTTGAAATGCCGCCTGGAAAGTTTTGAGGACGACAAGGAGAGTCTGCTGGCGTTCGGTCAGGAGGTGGTCACCGAACTGTCGCAACGTCTGCTGGATGCGGGAGCGCCGGGGATTCACTTCTACAGCATGAACCAGCTGGAACCGACCTTGAGCATTGCGACCGCATTGACGCTCAAAGAGCAGTAATTCAACGACGAACAAGGTAGTAGCAGGATGCGTATTCCTCGACTGTATATTCCCGGCGAACATGCGCCGCAGCAGGTACTGAGTCTGGACAAAGACCAGGTGCACTATGCGCTGACGGTGTTGCGCCTGAAAAACCAGCACCCGATTGAAGTCTTTAACGGCCAGGGCCTGCAGGCGCGCGCCACCTTGATTGTCACCGGGCGGCGCAGCGCAGACCTGTGCATTGAAGAGACCAGCCATCCTCAGGTCGAATCTCCGCTGCACACCATCCTGGTGCAAGGCATCTCGCGCGGCGACCGCATGGATTACACCTTGCAAAAAGCGGTGGAACTCGGCGTCACCCACATCCAGCCCGTGTTCACCGAACGCTGTGAAGTCCGTCTGGATGACGACAAGGCCGAAAAACGCCGCGCCCAATGGCAGGCGATCGTTGTCAGTGCCTGCGAGCAGAGCGGACGCACCCACCTGCCCGAAATCCTGCCCTTTCTCACCTACC
>JACXUQ010000089.1 GCA_014763835.1 Thiotrichales bacterium | reverse complement strand
CGCTCATGGCGCAGTGCGGCCAAACACTGTGTCTGCACCGCACTGAGAGCAAACAGCAACGCATCCGTCGTAACACGCACCACATCAATCGCATAGAGCGAGGTCAAGGTGGTTTGGTATTCAACCATCACCTCACTGCGCGCCAAATCCGGCAACCGGGCCAATACCGGCTGACTTTGCTGCAAAATCTTGCCCGCGGTCTGGGCAGTCAAACGGTGCGCACTATCCGCGCCCAGCCACAACTGGATCTGCACATAGGCTTCATCGCCAATCTGTCCGCCGCAATCGATAAAATGGCGGAACACACTGCCCACATCCGTGATATGAAAATGCGCCGGCACCGCCTGACCATCAGGCAATACAAACCCTATGCGCTTATTCGGGATAATCCCTTAAAACCTGCTGAAAACCCGCAAACCGGATGGACATACTCTTACCCCACCAGCCAATTGAATAAATAACCTACCAACATAAAAGCAACGGCCAAGACGCCGACAAACAGCGCCAATGCGGGCCAGCGAATGACCTTTCTTAAAATCAGCAGTTCCGGCAACGACAGCGCGGCAATACTCATCATCAGCGCCAAGCTGGTGCCCAAAGGCACGCCCTTGCCCAGCATCGCTTCCACAATCGGAATGACCCCGGTGGCATTGGAATACAGCGGCACGCCCATCAATACCGCCGCCGGCACACTCCACCAGTTACTGGCATCCGCCAGGGTTTCGCTGACCCACGCCTCGGGAACATAACCGTGAAACAGCGCACCGACGGTAATACCGATCACCACCCAGTGCCAGATGCGTTTGACGATCACCTTGACCTCGTTCCAGGCAAAATCGTGTCGTGCCCTCAGGCCATTGGCCTGTGCAAACTGCTCTTGCTGCTGGCGGCGCTTGATCTCCCACACGTAGGATTCCACCCAACGCTCCGGCTTGAACCAGCCTATCACCACCGACCCCACATAGGCCACCGTCCAACCCGCCAGCACATACCACAAGGCGACCTCCCAACCGAGCAGGCTCCACAATAGCAACACCGCCACTTCGTTGATCATCGGACTGGCAATCAGAAAGGCGAAGGTGATGGTCAGCGGGATGCGTGCCTCGACAAAACCGATAAACAACGGTACCGATGAGCACGAACAAAACGGGGTAACCGAGCCCAGTCCGATGGCCAATGAACGCCCCAACCAGAGCGGTTTACCCACCACCACATCACGGATGCGTTCGGTAGAAACAAACGCGCGCAGCAATCCCATCAGATAGATAATGGCCACCAGCAGGAAGAAAATCTTGGCTATGTCCGCCACCCAGAAACTGACCGCTTGCGCCAGCGCCGTGTGAGCCGTCAATCCGAGCAGCTGCAGTGCAAACCAATTTCCCAAATCATCAAACAGGGACAACATCTTTCATCTCACTTTGTATATTCGCATATGCGGATATATAATATTTGCAACCGCTACGAAGCGCAAGCGGAATTCGCATTTTGTTCGTCAATCCTGCAAAATGCACTTTAATGAAATATAAACCCGATGGAAGTATGAATACAGACCTCAACCACAACCCGCAACTGGAAGCCCTGACGCAGACCTTCAAGGCGCTGTCCGAACCGGTTCGCCTGCGTATCGTGCATCTGCTGCTGCAGCGTGACAATCTCTGCGTCTGCGATCTGACGGAGGTGCTGGCGCTTAACCAAAGCACCGTTTCCCGCCACTTGGCCACCCTTAAAAACGCCAATCTGGTGCGTGCCTGGCGCGAAAGCACCTGGATGCATTACGCCATCCAGCCGGACACGCTCAATCTACTGCAGCTCGACCCCATGCTCAAGCTGCTTGGCGCAATACTCGCTGACGACCTGGCCCAACTCATCGCTTACGAACAGCAACCCAGAAAGTGTCAACTCCCCGCCACGGAGTGAAGACGGCCAAGCGGGTGCTGCCTATAAAAACGCGGCCGCAAAACATGCGCTTTTATCGGTAAGCGCCTCAAAAACAGTGACTTAAACTCACTTTGCCCGCTTTTTGCCCACTTTATTCAGGCAGAATTTTATATAATAGTCTACTTATGTCCTTTCACATTATCACCTTAAGAGTTGGGTAAATGAAAAATAGAGAGTTTGATGTTGTCATTGTGGGCGGCGGAATTTCCGGTTGTGCGCTCACCTATGTGCTTTCTAAATACAGCGATGTGAAATCCATTGCCGTACTGGAAAAATACGGCTCGCTTGCACCGCTTAACTCCAATGCACGCAGCAATAGCCAGACATTGCACTGCGGCGACATCGAAACCAACTACACGCTGGAAAAAGCGATCATCGTCAAGCGCCAGGCCAATATGCTGGTTAACTACGCCAAACAGGTGGAAAAGAACGACTTCATTTTTAAATTTCCCAAAATGATTCTGGCTGTGGGTGAAGATGAGTGCGCCCGCCTGGAAGAGCGCCACCACAAATTTGCAGACGCCTTCCCCTACATGGAACTGTGGGATGCAGAGCGCATCGCCGAAGTCGAACCGGGCGTTGCCCTGAAAGACGGCAAGCCGCGCCCCGAGAAAATTCTGGCCTCCGGCTGTACCGACGAATATTCGGCCGTCAACTACGGCAACCTGTCAAAATCGTTTATTAACAGCGCGCGCAAATACGGCAAAGATATCAACGTCTCTTTGAGTTCGCAGGTCACTAAAATCAAGAAGTTCGACGACCACTACGAACTGACCACGCCGCAAGGCACCTTTTTGGCCAGTTTTGTAGTGGTATCCGCCGGCGCGCACAGCCTGCTGTTGGCCAACCAGCTGGGGCACGGGCTGAATATGTCGATTTTGCCGATGGCCGGCAGCTTCTACTATGTACCCAAGATTCTGAACGGCAAAGTCTACACCATGCAAAACGACAAACTGCCGTTTGCCGCGCTGCACGGCGACCCGGATTTGGTAGAGATGGACAAAACCCGTTTGGGGCCGACGGCACTGGTTCTGCCTAAACTGGAACGTTACACCGGCGGTACTTACTGGGATTTCTGGAAGAGCCTGAAGCTCGATTTCAAAGTCATCAAAGTCTTCTGGGACCTGATGAAAGACAGCACCATCCGCAACTACATCTTCCGCAACTTTGCGTTTGAGATTCCGTGGTTGCGCACCCGCCTGTTCGCCAAAGACGCCCAGAAAATCCTGCCGGATCTAAAACCGCAGGATCTGGAATACGCCTCCGGTATCGGCGGCTTACGCCCTCAGGTCATCGACAAAACCGAAATGAAATTGAAACTGGGTGAAGCCAGCATCGTGCCGGAAAACGAAAACCTGATTTTCAATATGACACCGTCGCCGGGCGCCACCACCTGCTTGGGTAACGCCTACCGCGATGCGCAGATTATTGCCGAACGCCTGGGCATCAACCTCAACAAAGACCAACTGGTCAACGACCTGCTGGACGGCGAAGACCTGCTGTTCTTTAAATAAGCCTTACCGCATGTCTGCACCGCTTCCCGTTCATCTGATTACCGGTCTACTGGGAAGCGGCAAAACCACCCTGCTACGCCATCTGCTGACACAAAAACCGGCTAACGAACGCTGGGGCATGCTTATTAACGAGTTCGGCGATATTGATTTGGATGCCGCCACCCTGCAAGCCTCCGCTCACGATCAAGATGTGCATATCAGCGAAGTTTCCGGCGGTTGCGTCTGCTGCACTGCGCAACACGGTCTCACCCAAGCTCTTCACAGCCTATTGCAACAACCGCTCGACCGGCTGTTTATCGAACCGACCGGATTAGGCCATCCGGCCAGACTGCTCGATACCCTAAAGCGCACCGCCTTTGGGCGACCGCTTGCCTTGCAAGCCATCGTCTGCGTCATCACGCCTTTGCAACTCACAGCGAAGCGCTGGCAGAAATCCGCGGTGATGCGCGATCTGGTAACTTTGGCCGATCTGATTGTGCTTAATAAAACCGACCAGGCCGGGTCTGAACCGCAGCAACAGGCGGTCGCCTTACTCAACGGGCTTTATCCGCCCAAAACAGACATGATCGCCACTCAGTTCGGCCGGCTGGATTGGACACAACTGCAACGCCCACACCAGCCTGCACCCTTGCTGTTTCTGCAAGGACTGGGCGAACACGCACAACACCTGGCCTGTTCAAATACACCCTACGATAGCACCCTGCCACAACACCCGGCCTGCTGGGTTTCTCACGATCAAAAAACCGGCCAATTGCGTGCGCTCGGCTGGATTTTCAGTGCCCAAATGCAATTCAACCGCATCGCCCTCAAAGCCTTTTTTGCCGACATCGCTCCACATCTTGCCCGCGCCAAAGGCCTGCTTAAAACCGGCAACGAATGGCAGCTCATCAACTGGAGCGACGGCCAACTCACCTTGGAGGACATCGCCTGGCGACAGGACAGCCGCCTGGAGCTGCTCTTCAATCCCGAATCCTCACTCTGCGCAGCCGACCTTGAAACACAATTGACCGCCACTATAAATCCGTTTAATAACAGAGCAAAATAATCGGAATTAAAGCGATGCTATTTCCCAAAGTTTGCTAGAATTGCTCTTCATTTTCATTTAGATGAGACTTTTTTGACGCTTTTATGGCAGCAGATTCAAACTGTTACCGCGCAAAAAGTCCCATTGGCACGGCACAAAACTGCCTCTTACAAGTCGAAGGAAATTGCATGACCAAGCACATGCCCGATATCGCATGCCAACCGCATCACGGCCCGTCTGGACAACTCAACTGGGTAGGAATGAGCGGGATTGAACTCCCGATTTTAGTTAAACAAGCCCAAGCCGACAGCTCCGCCGCCGTCGAAGTACGTCTGTCCTCGCAGGCGCAGGCCTATGTCAATCTGATCGACCCGCAAAGCAAAGGCATTCATATGTCGCGGCTTTACGTGTTGCTCGATCAACTCGCCACGCAGGAGGCGTTGACACCCAACCGCGTTAAAACGATTCTGGACAAATTCGTCGAATCGCACCAAGGTTTGAGCACCCACGCCTTTGTGGAATTCAAATTCGATTATTACGAGCGCCGCCGCTCTTTGAAAAGCGACAACAGCGGCTGGAAGCACTACCCGACCACACTGCGCGGCGCACTGCGCAACGGCCAGTTCGAATGCGAATTGTCGATTGAAGTGCCCTACTCTTCAACCTGTCCCTGCTCGGCGGCCCTATCACGCCAACTGATCCAGGAAGCGTTTGAAGCCCAGTTTGCCGGTAAATCCTTGGATTATGAAGCGGTTCTGGCCTGGCTGGGAACGCCGGAAGGCATTAACGCCACGCCGCACAGCCAGCGCTCTTACGCACAGGTTAAAGTCAAAGTACAGGCCGGCGATCACCTCGAAATTTCCGACTTGATTAACCTTATTGAAGATGCGCTGAAAACGCCGGTACAAGCCACGGTGAAACGTGAAGACGAACAGGAATTTGCCCGCCTCAACGCCAGCAACCTGATGTTCTGCGAAGACGCCGCGCGCCGCTTGCAGAACCGTTTGGATCAATGCGACGACTATCTCGATTTCTGGGTGCGCATTAACCACTTGGAAAGCCTGCATCCGCACGATGCCGTGGCTATCGTCACCAAAGGCATCGACAACGGCTACAGCGACGAACCCAACTATATGGATCCGATGAAATAACTCTCTTTGATCGCCTTAAAAAGCCAAAAGCCCGCAAATGCGGGCTTTTTTATGACGCTAATTTTTTCCTCAAAAAACTCAACAGGCCGGGTAAAAAGTGTTTGAACCACAGAGACATAGAGGCACAGAGATTTTTTAGCAAAGGTTTCACGTGTTGAGAAAGGCGAAGTTTGGTTAATCCAAACGCGCTGTTCATTCAACCGATTTGGGAGATTATTTTGAGGGATTTCTAGGCGAG
>JACXUQ010000088.1 GCA_014763835.1 Thiotrichales bacterium | reverse complement strand
AAGTTAATTTAACTTGATGTACCTCAACGCAATAATAACTTCGTGCTCTTCGTTTGCTTCGTGGTTTAAATCATCGGTATGTGAGTCAATCACAAAATATGGAACCCTTTATTTTCAGCCCTTTAAAAACTGAACAGGCCGGGTATGACAACACACCCGGCCTGTTCAGTTTTCAACGATGACAAATCGCGGAACTACGCCGCAATCCCGCTATGGCGTAACAGCGCATCAATCTGCGGTTCGCGTCCTCTAAAGGCTTTAAAGAGCACCATCGGATCGACCGAACCGCCCGCCGCCAGAATGGTGTTTTTGAATTTGGCGCCAGTTTCCGGATTGAGAATACCCGTTTCTTCAAACAGACTGAATGCATCGGCCGACAACACCTCCGCCCATTTGTAGCTGAAATAACCCGCCGCATAACCGCCGGCGAAAATATGGCTGAAACTGTGCAGCATACGGCTGTATTCCGGCGGCTGCACCACAGCGACTTCGTCGCGGATACGTTTGGCCAGCTGCAGAATATCCTCCGCCTGCTCGGGATCATAGAAACTATGCAGCTCAAAATCCATCAACGCAAACTCCAGCTGGCGCACCATCATCATTGCCGACTGAAAACCGCGACTGGCTTTCAAAGAGGCAAACAAATCGTCAGGCAAAGGTTCGCCGCTTTCAATATGCGCCGACATCAAATCCAATCCCTCGCGCTCCCAGCAGAAGTTTTCCATAAACTGCGACGGCAGTTCAACCGCATCCCACGGCACCCCACTGATACCGGAAATATCCAGATGCTCCATCTGCGTCAACAGGTGGTGAATGCCGTGGCCGAATTCATGGAATAAGGTCGTAACTTCATCATGCGTCAGACAAGCCGGCTTATCGCCCACCGGTGGGGTGAAGTTGCACACCAGATAAGCCACCGGTTTCTGCAATTCACCGCCGCTGTGCTTCCAACGGCTCACTGCAGAATCCATCCAGGCGCCGCCGCGTTTGTTCTCGCGCGCATACAAATCCAGATAGAACTGGCCGACCACCGCACCGGCTTCATCCACCAACTCAAAAAAGCGCACATCTTTGTGCCAAACGGACACGCCCTGCTTCTCTTGCAGGGTCACGCCGAACAACGTCTGCGTGATATTGAACAGGCCGGCTAAAACGCCTTCCACCGGAAAATACGGGCGCAACGCCTCTTGCGACAGCGACAGACTGGCATTTTTGAGCTTTTCGGACGCGTAGGTCACATCCCACGGCTGCAGATCATCAATGCCCAACTCGGCTTTGGCAAAGGCTTTCAGGTTAGCCAGTTCACGCTCTGCTTGCGGTTTGGATTTTTTGCCCAGATCGCGCAAAAAGCCCAATACCTGCTCGGTGCTTTCGGCCATTTTGGTGGCCAGCGAATAGTCGGCATACTGCTTAAAGCCCAACAGATTAGCCAACTGGTGGCGCAGCAGACGAATCTGCTCGATAATCTGAGAATTATCAAACGCGATATCCTTGGCCTGATCGGATGCGCGCGTGCCAAATGCACGGTAGACTTCGGCGCGCAATTCGCGGTTGTTCGCATGGGTCATCACCGCCAGATAAGATGGGAAATCCAATGTGACTAAATACCCGTCCAGCCCTTTTTGCTGAGCCAATTGCTGCAACAGACCCAACGCGCTCTCCGGCAACCCTGCCAATTCAGTTGCATCGGTGACGGGTTTGTTCCACGACTGTGTCGATTTCAACACATTATTGCCAAACTGACTGGTCAGCTGCGACAACTGCTGTTTAATCTGCTGATATTGCTTTTGCTGTTCGGCAGGCAAATCAATGCCGGATAGTCTGAAATTGCGCAGCGCATTTTCAATGACCTTTTTCTGCGCCAGCGAAAAATCGGCAAAGGCCGAACTATTGGCAATCGCATTGAACTTCTCGAACAGCCCTTTGTTCTGCCCGACTTCGGTGTGATAAGCGGTGATTTTTTGCAAGCAATTGGTATAGGCCGCGTGCCACTCATCGCTGTTTTTCACCGAATCCAGATGGCCGATCGGCCCCCAGACTCGCTCCATGCGGTTATCGATGATTTCCAACGGTTCGATGAAGTTTTCCCAGGTTGGCGTTTCCGCCATTGATACCAAACGCTCGATTTCGGCACGGTTATCCGCCAACAACTGTTCAATCGCAGGTTCAATATGTTCCACGTGAAACAATTCAAAACGGGGTAAAGCGGTTATATCCAATAGAGGATTTTGCGAAGTAATTTGTGTCATAACGCATCTTTTTAATCGGTTAGAATTGGGCACATTATAACGCATCCTGTTTACAGGCGGCGGCTTGCGGCCGGGTTTGGTAAACTTAACAGAACTTTTAGCGGGAACTTAACAAGATGCCAACTTTTCAGAAAGAGATCACCCTCAACGCTTCGCAACGCGGCACCTTCAATATCACCGAGGCGATTCAGAACATCGTCAGCGAATCCGGTATTCAAACCGGGCTGTGCCATGTGTTTATACAACACACCTCGGCTTCGTTGATCATTACCGAAAACGCCGATCCGACGGTGCGTCAGGATATTGAATACTGGATGTCAAAGACGGTCACGGATGGCGACGCCAACTATCGCCATAATTATGAAGGGGATGATGATATGTCGGCCCACATCCGCTGCCTGATTACCGATATGAGCCATACCTTGCCGGTGACGCGTGGCCGTTTGAATCTGGGTACCTGGCAGGGGTTGTTTTTGTACGAACACCGCACCGGGCGCTTCAACCGCAATCTGGTTATCACCGTGCAGGGCGATTAAAATCGCCGTTATTTGAGTTGATACCCTAAATTGCGCATACATTCGTCGTAGGGGATGAGTCGCTGTTCTTGCATCTGTCCTTCGCCCTGGCCGGTTGCCATGGCGCGGCAATAGGCCTGGTCCTGAATAAACAGCTGCTCACTCTGCCCTTTTTTATTGGCAAAATGGTGTGAAGAACACGCCGCCAAAAACAGCGCCGAAAAACCCAACAGGCCACCCCCTAAAACGAAATGGCTAAAAAACCGCTTTTTGTGGTTTTGCATTTTTAATCCTTTTTAAACGTAAATTCCATTATTAACAATATGGGATTAACAAAATCCTTAAATAAAGCCTCTTTACACAGTTTTAACGATCAAACCCTAAACGGTGCATTACCGCACTGCCGTTAAACCCTTTAAGGCCACTTTAAACGCGCCGTTTTTTCGCGGCTTTCCCAAAAATTATTTGGTGACCGGAGCCTGATCTTCCGCCAACTGCAAACGGGCGATGCGTTTGGAGAGGGTGTGCAACTGTTTAAAACCGTCCACCAACTGCATTTCATAACGAAACACCTTCAAGCGTTCCTCGTTGGGTTGAAAACGTTTTACCTGATGCGCCAGGGCTTCCTGAATCAGATGGTCAATGGTGGGTTTGATGGCAATGACCGCCATTGCGGTTTCGGAGTTGTGTTGATGAATGCTTTGCAAGGCATTGTCCAACGCCTTGCCCACTTCACTGGTTAACTGGCCCACCAGGTTCAACATGGTTTCTGAAGGTTTAATCCCCTCTTCAATCATCTCATGCAATACCAATAACAGATGCGATTGCACCACCTCCACCACCGATTCGAGATTGTTCACGACATTCATCAGTTTCATGTACTCTTTCTGTTCGTCAGCGGTTAGCGCCCCCTGCCCCAGCTGTCCCATATAACTGACAATTTGCCCCTGATAGACCCGCAAACGTCTAATCACCAGATCTTCGCGCGTCAATTTATCGAGATTGGGAGAGGCGATCATCGATACAACCCGTTTATAAAACAGTCCCAATTGTTTTTGGAAATGTTCCAACTCCAAATTGACGGCGTGCATGGCCAAGGACGGCGTCATAATCAGCGTCTTATCCAAAAATTCGGCCTTGAATTCGCCGACTCCTTTTTCTTCCGGCAAAACCGGCACCAGACGGTTAACCAACCATAAAAACAGCGGGATAAACGGCAAAAAAACCAATAAAGCGATCAGCGTCATAAAAGTGTTGGCGTTGGCGATTTCCCGCGGCGTATTGGCCGCCAGATCAAGCATAGAGCTGTTTTGCAGCGCATCGTGCGCAGAAATCCAGACGGCCAACTGCGCTAATTCAGGTATAAACGGCAACCACAGCAATACCGCCATCACATTGAAAAAAACGTGTATCAGCGCAGTGCGCAAGGCCTCGCGCGACTTGCCGATTGTCGCCAGCAAAGCGGTCACGGTAGTGCCGATATGCGCCCCCATGGCGAGCGCAATCCCCGCCGGCAACGTTAAAAACCCATTACCCGCCATGACAATCACAATCGCAATCGTCGCCGAAGAGGATTGAATCAACGCCGTGAAAAGCAGACCGGCAAGAATGGCGTACAACGGGTATTGCATCTCCTGCATCAGCAGTAGAAAGGGTTCATAGCTGCGCAGCGGCGCCATACCGTCCCCCATCAAATTCATACCGTAGAAGACCAGCCCCAGACCCATAATCAGTTCGCCCACGGCGACTTTTTTGCGTAACTGCGCGGTGAACTGGATCAGAAAACCCAGTGCCACCATGACCAACGCAAAGGAGGTCACTTTGAACGCCACAATCTGCGCCGTGACGGTAGTACCCAAGTTGGCGCCCATAATCACACCTGCGGCCTGCACGGCCGTCATCAACCCGGCGGAGACAAACCCCACCACCAGCACACTGGTCACCGAGGACGATTGAATAACGGCCGTGACCCCGGCGCCGGTTAAAGCGGCGGTCACGCGGTTAGTCGTCAAGGTGGTCAAAAGATTGCGCATCTGGTCGCCGGCCACGACCAAGAGCCCTTTAATAAGCTTTTCCAGCCCGTATAAAAACAGCGCCAATCCGCCGAACAGCTGCATCAGCATGACAAACCAATCGAGTTGCGCTTCACCGGCCGGGTCAGCTTGAGCCTGCCCTGCAAACAGCCCAAGCAACAGGGCAAAACCCATAACATACAGCCCGCGGGCAGAACCTAACTGTTTAACGATAAAAGTGTTCATACCATCCACCTCGTGCAAAGCTCTCTACCATCATAAACCAATCATGTTACGCGCCCTGGAAATTCATAAAAACGGATCGCTACTGGCTATAAATAAAGCTGATAAAGCAACTTAATGTTCTAATTTATAATTTATATTATGATTTGCTGATATATTAGTATAAATTTGTACTGCATTATTAACTAAACTTATCAAAAGGTTTTTTATGAAAAAACAACTGCTTGCCTCCCTGGTTGCCGCAACCATATCATTTTCGGCTATGAACGCGTTTGCAGCCGAAGCTCCGAAAGATCCGAAGAAACAGACGCCTCAAGGGCTTTATATTGACGCCAAAGAAACCATTGAATTGATGAAAAAAGACCCTAAAGTCATTCTGGTTGACGTGCGCACGCCGGAAGAGTGGCAGTTTGTGGGCTATACTGAAGCCGCACAAATTATGATCCCGTCAGTTATTTTCAAATACGATGGTATGGATGAGAAAAAACCGCGCTATCGTTCGGTCAATAACGACAATTTCGTTTCGGAATTGGAATCCAAAGCCGCCGATCTAGGTGCTGATGAAAACAGCACCTACGTTATTATGTGCCGTTCCGGCGCTACTCGCGCACAGCCTGCAGCTAAAATGATGTGGCAATATGGCTACAAAAACGTCTACATTATGACTGACGGTTTTGAAGGTTCAAAAACTAAAGAGGGAGACAAAAAAGGTTTCCGTCTGGTTAACGGCTGGAAGAACTCTGGTGCGCCTTGGACATACAACATCGACGCCAATAAAGCTTATTTTTATAAATAACGTTTTATTTACAGCTTGAGAGCTTTGCACGAGATGGTTGCACGAATAAAAATGGTTAAAAACCGTCTGATTTTT
>JACXUQ010000005.1 GCA_014763835.1 Thiotrichales bacterium | reverse complement strand
AATACACCGCCGGCGGTTTCCGGGATTTTACCCGCATCGCGTCGAGTGATGCGGTGATGTGGCGTGATATCGCGTTAAGCAATGGCAAGGCGATCAGCAAATGGCTGCGTCATTACCAGCAGGCAATCGGGCATATGATCGAGTTGATCGAACAGCAGGATGGCGATGCCTTATACGCCTTGTTTCATGAGGCGAAAACCGCTCGCGATAAGCATATTTTGAAAAAAATGGATTGATTTCCGTTTTAACCTACTGAATTTAAATGTAATTGAAGAAAATCTTATGGCAAATGTAAAGTTTATCGTTCAACCCGGCGGTACCGTTAAAGGACGCATTCGTGTGCCGGGGGACAAATCCATTTCTCACCGCAGCATTATGTTGGGGGCCATCGCCGAAGGAACGACAACGGTCACAGGTTTCCTGGAAGGGGCGGATGCGCTGGCTACGCTGCAGGCGTTCAAAGACATGGGGGTGCAGATCGAAGGTCCGGACAACGGTAATGTCACAATTCACGGGGTGGGGCTGCGCGGACTGAAAAAGCCGCAAAAGCCGATGGATATGGGTAACTCGGGTACTTCAACCCGTCTGTTGGCAGGTATTTTGGTCGGACAGGATTTTGACTGCGAGTTGATTGGCGATGCCTCCTTGTCCAAGCGTCCGATGAAACGGGTGACGGATCCTTTGGGATTGATGGGTGCCAAGATCGAAACCGCAGAGGGCGGTACTTTGCCGATGAAGATTTACGGTACCGGCGGCGCCTTGAAGGCGATCGACTATACCTTGCCGATGGCCAGCGCACAGGTTAAATCCTGTGTGTTGTTGGCGGGACTGTATGCCCACGGCCAGACCTGTGCATTGGAACCTGCGCCAACGCGCGATCATACCGAGCGTATGTTGAATGGTTTCGGTTACGAGGTGATCACCAATAAACTCGATGCTTCGCGTACCCAGGCCTGTTTGCAAGGTGGCGGCAAATTAACGGCGCGTCATATCGATGTGCCTTCGGATATTTCATCGGCCGCGTTTTTTATGGTGGCTGCCGCAGTGAGTCCGGGTTCGGACTTGGTGATTGAGCATGTCGGCATGAATCCTACGCGTACTGGCGTGGTGGATATTCTGAAACTGATGGGCGCGAATATCACCCTCGAAAACTTCCATGAAGTCGGTGGTGAACCGGTTGCGGATGTACATATCAGATATGCGCCTTTGAAGGGGATTGAAATTCCCGAAGAGTTGGTGCCGCTGGCGATTGACGAATTCCCGGTGTTGTTTGTGGCGGCGGCACATGCTGAAGGTACAACGGTGTTGACGGGCGCGGAAGAGCTGCGCGTTAAAGAGTCAGACCGTATTCAGGTGATGGCAGATGCCTTGCAGGCGGTGGGCATTGATGCCCAGCCGACAGCAGACGGTATGATTATCAAGGGCGGTAAGCAGTGTGTGCAAAAGGCGGTTATTTTGAGTCATCACGATCACCGCATCTCGATGGCGATGACGGTAGCCGGTTTGAATGCCGTTGATCAGCTAGTGATTGACGATTGCGCCAATGTAAATACCTCTTTCCCGGTTTTCCTGCAGTTGATTAATCAGGTTGGGATGCAGGTTGAAGCGGTGAAGGAGAGTTAATCATGGGGGCGCCCGAAACGAATCTGATTCCGATTGTCACGATTGACGGTCCAAGTGGCGTTGGCAAGGGTACGCTTGCGCAGTATTTAACCTGCAAAACGCAGTTTCATTTTCTGGATAGCGGAGCCATTTATCGCGCTTTGGCCTATGGCGCGATTAGAAATGCCCTGGCGCTGGACGATCTACCCGGCCTGGTGAGTTTGGCGCAAGCCTTGCCGGTCGAATTTGTAGCAACCTCTATTCTGTATGACGGCGAGGATGTGACCTCCAAAGTGCGTAATGAGGAGGTGGCGGCAGTCGCCTCCAAGGTGGCGGCGATTCCTGAAGTGCGTGTGGCCCTGCTGGCGCGTCAAAAGGCGTTTGCCAAGGCGCCGGGGTTGATTGCGGATGGGCGTGATATGGGTACGGTGGTGTTTCCAGGGGCGACACTTAAGCTGTATTTGACCGCCTCCGCAGAAGTGCGCGCAGAAAGACGTGTTAATCAGTTGAAAAATCAGGGGCTTAGTGCTAACATAGATCAAATAATTCAAGACATTAAAGAAAGAGACGAGCGTGATTCAACGCGCGCCGCTTCGCCTTTAAAGCCTGCGGATGATGCGATCATTATTGATACGAGTGATTTGAATATCGACCAGGTTTGCAGTCAGGCAGAAAATTTATTGCGGGAAAAAGCAATTCTCAAATAAGTTTTTGTGCTAACTCATTGAATTGTTTATTTATTTTGATCCTTGCTCTTTTTTGAGAGCAGGGATTTTGTTTTTTGTGCCAGCTAGTTGGGAAGCTGGCGATGATTAACTGACCCGACTGTTTTTTGATACCCCCATCTGAGAATTACGATCGGTTATGTACAACTATTTGGTATTTATCCATGAGTGAACTATCCTTCGCGGAACTATTTGAAGAGTCTTTACAACAAGACAGATTTAACGCAGGTACTTTGATTATCGGTACAGTTGTTGGTATCGACAAAGAAACTGTTTTGGTTGACGCCGGTATGAAATCTGAGTCAGCCATTCCTAAAAGCCAATTCCTAAACGCTAACGGCGAACTTGAAGTTGCTGTTGGTGATGAGGTTGAAGTTTACCTAGAGTCTCTGGAAGACGGTATGGGTGAAACTCGCCTGTCACGTGAGAAAGCGAAGCGTGCTAAGACTTGGGACAAATTGGAAGCAGCTATGGAAGCTGGCGATGTCGTTATGGCATTGGTTACTGGTAAGGTTAAAGGCGGCTTGACTGTTGATGTTGACGGTGTGCGCGGCTTCCTGCCAGGTTCACTTGTGGATGTTCGTCCTATCCGTGATTTCGGCTTCTTGGAAGGTAAAGAGGTTGAAGCTAAGCTGGTCAAGTTGGATCGTAAGCGTAACAACGTGGTTGTTTCTCGTCGTGCAGTGATCGAACAAGAAAGTTCTGCAGAACGCGAAGCGTTGTTGTCTAACATGGAAGAAGGTACTGTACTTAAAGGTATCGTCAAGAATCTTACTGACTACGGTGCGTTCATTGATCTTGGTGGTGTTGACGGTCTGTTGCACATTACCGATATGGCATGGCGCCGTGTTAACCACCCATCTGAAATCGTTCAGGTTGGCGATGAAATCGAAGTTAAGGTTCTTAAGTTCGACAAAGAGCGTAACCGCGTATCTCTGGGTCTGAAGCAGTTGGAAGAAGATCCATGGGCGGATATGGTTGCGCGTTACCCAATCGGTTCTGAAGCAGCTGGTAAAGTGGCTAACATCACTGACTACGGTGCTTTCATTGAGATCGAAGACGGTATCGAAGGTTTGGTTCACACGTCTGAGTTGGATTGGACTAACCGTAACATTCATCCTTCTAAAGTGGTTCACCTGGGTCAAGACGTTCGCGTTAAGATTCTGGATGTTGATCAAGAGCGTCGTCGTATTTCTCTGTCTATCAAGCAGTGCACTGTTAACCCATGGGAAAGCTTCTCTGCAACGCATGCTAAAGGCGACAAGATCAAAGGTAACATCAAATCAATCACTGACTTCGGTATCTTTATCGGTCTAGAAGGTGGTATCGATGGTTTGGTTCACCTGACTGATATCTCTTGGAACCAAACTGGTGAAGAAGCGATTCGCGAATTCAAAAAAGGTGATGAGCTAGAAACTATCATTCTATCTATCGATCCAGAGCGTGAGCGTATCTCTCTAGGCTTGAAACAGTTGGAGCAGGATCCTTTCAGCCAGTTTGTAGCTGATAACGGTAAAAACAGCATTGTTGAAGGGACTGTTAAGTCTGTAGACGAGAAAGGTGCTGTGATTGATCTAGGTCCAGAAGTGGAAGGTTACCTGCGTGCTTCTGAGTTGATGGAAGATACTCGTGATGCTTCTTCTGTGCTGAAAGAAGGCGACAAGGTTTCTGCTAAGATCACTAACATCGACCGCAAAAACCGTTCTATCTCTTTGTCTGTTAAAGCAAAAGAAGCTCAAGAAGAAGCGGATGCTATCAAAGACTACACTGATCAGTCTGCGACTGCAGCCACGACTTTTGGCGATCTTTTCAAAGACAAAATGTAATCTGACCGCGGCTCCGGTATTCGCCGGGGCTGCGTTATGATTCGGGTTTTTAAGTGAGCTCAGAGTCATTCATTTGGTCTTTCTGGCCGCATTTCACATTGTTGTGTTTGGGTGCTGAGTAGTACCGGTGCGGCCAATTTTATTTTGAGCACTCTATTTTGAGAAAAATAAGATTATAAGAGCATTGTTATATGACCAAGTCAGAGCTTATTGAAATTATTGCAAGAAAGCAGACTCAATTTAGTCAAAAAGATGTTGAAATTGCAGTAAATAAGATTCTTGATTCTATGATTAATACCTTGTCACAAGGTGAGCGCATCGAAATTCGCGGTTTCGGGAGTTTTAGTTTGCATCATAGAAAGGCGAGAATTGGCCGCAACCCGAAAACGGGTGAAACGGTTAAGTTGTCAGACAAGCGTGTACCGCATTTTAAACCCGGAAAGTCTTTACGGGAGCGAGTGGATGCTTCGAAAGATACAACTGATATCATAGGCTAAATAAAAAAGGGGCCACCATTGCGTGGCCCCTTTTTTATTTATTCTCTATAATTTTCCCTTATTTCTCAGACGGTAGTTTATCGATATGCTGAAAATCCTATCTTTGTCATTAACTGCGGTATTTCTGATTGCGGGTGTGACGCTTGGCGTCTTGAATCCGCAGTCGGTTACTATCGATCTATTGTGGTTTCAATGGACTTTGCCATTGAGTGTGGTTATGGCGGCGCTGTTTATTGCGGGTATGTTGCTGGGTGCTGGGCTAATGGTGGTGCAGTTAACCCGTATGAAATGGCGGTTGCTTAAGCAGAAGCGTGATAATCAAAAATTGATGGATGAAGTGTTACAGCTTAAAAAGTCCCATGTAAGTGCATTGACGACTTTAGAAAAGAATCGCAGTGCCTTGATTCAGAAAGAAAGTTAAGTAAAACGGAAGTGGAGTAAAAATGGTTGATCAAGCAGTCGATCCCAAGGTATTGGTCGCGTTGGATTTTGCTGACGCACAGTCGGCATTGGGTTTTGTGGCCACTCTATCACCTCAAGCATGTCGTTTAAAGGTGGGTAAAGAGTTGTTTGCGGTGGCAGGGCCGGATTTTGTCAAGCGTTTGATTGCCAAGGGTTTTGATGTATTTTTGGACCTGAAATATCATGATATCCCGAATACGGTGGCCAAAGCGGTGCAGGCGGCAGCGCGTATGGGTGTTTGGATGGTGAATGTCCATGCATTGGGCGGGCGAAAGATGATGCAGGCTGCACAGCAGGCGTTGCAGGAGCTGGAGTTGCCGAGAAAGCCGCTGTTGATTGCGGTGACGGTATTGACCAGTATGGAGCAGGCGGACTTGGCGGAAATCGGGTTGCCCGGCTCGCCTAAAGAGAATGTGTTGCGGCTCGCGCAGTTGGCGAAGGATTCCGGCTTGGATGGCGTGGTCTGTTCGGCACAAGAAGCGGCCGACTTGCGTGACTTGTTAGGCTCTGAGTTTTGCCTGGTCACACCGGGTATCCGTCCGGCGGGTAGTGATGTAAATGATCAGAAGCGCATTATGACGCCAAAAGAGGCAATGCAGGCCGGTTCGCACTATTTGGTGGTGGGGCGTCCGATCACTCAGGCTGCGGAGCCTTTGGCGGTTTTGAAGAGTA
This sequence comes from Thiotrichales bacterium, assembly GCA_014763835.1. GTDB lineage: Bacteria > Pseudomonadota > Gammaproteobacteria > Thiomicrospirales > Thiomicrospiraceae > Thiomicrorhabdus. The sequence continues at coordinate 12,765 of JACXUQ010000005.1, read as the reverse complement.
TTAATCAAAGCCTGGTTTGAGTGTGCACCTCACCCGAGTTGTTTTAGTGGGAATAAGTGTTTGAATGCGCGGATTATTTAGGTTATAATTCGCGCCTTTCAAACTCAGTGTTTGAATTTCCTTGTCTCACCGCAGGTCGGGTCATGCTGGCTTGAAGGGAGACTGTTTTATAATCCATAAGGAGAATATGAATGCGTCATTACGAAGTCGTATTTCTAGTGCACCCTGATCAGTCTGAACAGGTTCCTGCAATGCTAGAGCGTTACCGCGCGATTATCGAGCAATCAGGTGGTCAAATTCACCGTCTGGAAGACTGGGGTCGCCGTCAACTAGCTTACCTTATCAATAAGGTTCACAAAGCGCACTACGTTCTAATGAACATCGAGTGTACTCAAGAAGCACTGGATGAGTTGGAAAACGCTTTTTACTACAACGATGCAGTTCTTCGCAGCATGTTTATCAAACGTAAAGAAGCGGTTACAACGCCTTCTGTTATGGTTGGTAAAAAAGATTCTAAGGAGTAAAAAATGGCTCGCAGCTTTGGAAGAAAAAAATTCTGTCGTTTTACTGTAGAAGGCGTTAAAGAGATCGATTACAAAGATCTGGATACTTTGAAATCTTATATTACTGAGACTGGCAAAATCGTTCCTAGCCGTATTACTGGAACAAGTGCTAAGTATCAGCGCCAATTGGCAGCAGCAATCAAGCGTGCTCGTTACATCGCTTTGTTGCCTTACACTGATCAACACAAATAATTTTGAAGAATCAGAAATAAGTAGGTAGCGCATGCTGGGAATCGCGAATTATGTCATGAAAGGGCCGATGCAGGCCCTGATTGCAGCGATTCTTTTTTCAGCGTTGAGTGTATGGATTGCCCCGTTTGGCTTGCTGGTCGGTGCAATCATTGCCTTGGTTACGTTACGCGTTGGCGTAACTGATGGCTTTAAAATCCTCCTGTGGAGTGTGTCAGCCAATGTGGCACTCACGGTGATGATGTCCGGAACAGTGCTTCCGGCCATGATTGCTGTGGCTGAATATATGTTGCCCATTTGGCTGATGGCGATGGTGTTGCGAAACACCAATTCGCTGGCATTGGCGTTGCAATTGGCAATGTTGTTGGCTGGCGGTGCAGTGGTGCTTTTACACCTTTTGGTGTCGTCACCGGCAGACTGGTGGATGGGCCTGTTCAATGAACAGGTCAAACCGATTTTAGAAGCTTCAGGCGTAACGTATGACGCCGATGCCATCAAGGCGTTGAGCCAAATGGTGACCATGTTGTTGGCGATGTTTGCCGTGGCATTATGGTTTTCCATTTTGGTATTGGGACGCTGGTGGCAAGGGGCTCTATACCATGCGGGACAGTTTCAGGCGGATTTTTTCCAGCTGAGACTGTCCAGGTCAACCGCTTATGTTGCCATTGTTTTGGCACTGGCCGGGTTGGTCTTGGGGCATGAATCGGGAATCATCTACGATCTGTCGGGGGTATTGATTGCAGGCCTGATGTTTCAAGGCTTGGCAATTGCACACCAGACGGTGGCCATTAAGCAGCTTCACAAGGCATGGTTGGTGACACTCTATGTGCTGTTATTTCTGTTCCCTCAAGCTATGCTGATACTCGCAACCATCGGTTTGGTCGACATTTGGGTCGATTTGAGAAGCCGATGGGAGCAAGAATAAAATGAAGAGGTTTTAACCATGAATGTTATTCTGCTTGAAAAAGTACAAAACCTGGGCACGTTGGGTGACCAAGTTTCAGTTAAAGCTGGTTATGCGCGTAACTTCCTGATTCCACAGGGTAAAGCGAAGCCAGCAACAAAAGAGAACGTAGCACAATTTGATGCAATGCGTGCCGAGCTTGAAAAAGCGGCAGCCGCTCAATTGGCTGTGGCTCAAGGCGTTTACGAAAACCTGAATGGTCAAGTGATCACTATCGAATCTGTTGCCGGTGATGAAGGTAAACTGTTCGGTTCAGTGGGTACACAAGACATCGCTGATGCATTGGCAGCAGCAGGTTTTGAAGTTGAGCGTCGCAATGTACGTATGCCAGAAGGTGCTTTGCGCCACATCGGTACTTACGAAATCGACGTGCAGCTACACACTGATGTCGTAGCTTCAATCACGGTTGAAGTGAAAGGTGTACAAGCTTAATTCTTAAGCGCGCTACCCTTGTATGCCAAAAGCGGTGCACTTTATATTTATAAGTCACCGCTTTTTTTATGTCTGTTGTTCGGGTGATATACCCGGCCTGTTGAGTTTTTTCCGGTCGAAAAACGCAAATTTCAGTGCTTGTTATCTAAATAAGCCTATTCAAAAGCCTTGATTCAATAAGCGCAATCCACGTTTATATTCCGCTATAATAATCCCTCATTGTTTTGTGGATGAGTCTTTGTTATTGTCATGAGTTCCAGTAATGTTAAGTCTATTGCGCCAACCGGTCAGACGGCTGAGATGTCGTTCAAGGTGCCGCCACATTCGATAGAAGCAGAACAGTCCGTGATTGGTGGCCTGATGTTGGCCAAAGACGCGTTTGAAGATGTTTCTGTGATCGTCAACCAAACAGATTTTTACACCCAGCAGCATAAGGCGATCTTCTCCGCTATCGTCGAATTAAACCGCAATAACCGTCCGTGCGATCTTGTTACCTTGGTCGAATATCTATCCTCGACAGGCCAATTGGAATTGGCCGGTGACAAAGCCTATCTAGCAGACCTGGTTAAAAACACGCCGGGCGCGGCCAATATTCTCTATTACGCGCAGATTGTGCGCGACAAGGCGATTTTGCGTAATCTGATTCAGGCCAGCAACGAGGTGGCCGAAACCGCGTATTTTCCGCAAGGCAAGGATATTCGCGAGGTGCTCGATCTGGCCGAATCCAAGATCATGGCAATCGCCGAACACGGCGAAGGTAAGCAACGTCAATACAAGACTATGGATATGCTGCTGGAAGCGGCGATCAACAAGATCGACGAGCTTTTCAATACCGAAGGCACCATTACCGGCCAAGCGACCCATTTGACGGAATTCGACGAAATTACGTCCGGTTTGCAAAAGGGCGACCTGATTATTGTTGCCGGCCGTCCGTCGATGGGTAAAACCACCTTCTCGATGAACATGGCCGAGAATATCGCCACCAAAAACGGCACGCCGGTGGCGGTGTTCAGTATGGAGATGCCAGGCGAGTCGCTGGCGATGCGTATGATCAGCTCCATCGGCCGCATTGATGCCGGGCGCATGCGTACCGGCAAGCTCAGCAATGACGACTGGCCCAAACTAAACAAAGCGATTCAGATTCTGTCGCAGGCCAAGGTGTATATCGATGATACGCCGGCATTGATGATCAGCGATTTGCGTGCCCGTGCCCGTCGTATCGACAAGGACGTGCGCGACTTACAGCGCAAAGAGGCGATTGAGGCGGGCGTCGAAAATCCCGAGTCGAAAGTCACCGGACTGGGGCTGATTGTGGTGGATTACTTGCAGTTGATGCGCGGTTCCGCAGGGGCGGAAAACCGGGTTAACGAGATTTCCGAGATTTCCCGCGGCCTGAAAGCGTTGGCCAAGGAGTTGGAAATTCCGGTGATTGCACTGTCGCAGCTCAACCGCAGTTTGGAGCAGCGTCCCAACAAGCGTCCGGTGATGTCCGACTTGCGTGAATCGGGTGCGATCGAGCAGGATGCCGACCTGATTATTTTCATCTACCGCGACGAAGTTTATAACAAGGAATCGGAAGACAAGGGCATTGCCGAAATCATCCTCGGTAAACACCGTAACGGTGCCTTGGGTACGGTACGCCTGACCTTTATCGGCGAATATACCCGTTTTGAAAACCATGCGGCCTATGTGCCGGAAGAGGCGCAGTACTGAACCCTGTATGATGTACCGTCCCGCTAAAGCGTATATTCATTTGCCTGCTTTGCGTCACAATTTGCAGGTGGTTAAATCCCTGGCACCGCATTCCAAGATTTTGGCGGTATTAAAAGCCAATGGATACGGTCATGGTGTCACGCGTGTTGCGCACCAGTTCAGCGCCGCAGACGGCTTTGGCGTCGCCTCGATTGACGAGGCCATCGTGTTGCGCCAGAAGGGGTTTTTGCACCGCATTCTGCTACTGGAAGGTCTGTTCAGTTCGGCGGAAATCCCGCTGGTGCATCAGCATCGTTTGGATTTGGTGGTGCACGCCTGGCATCAGGTGGAGTGGCTATTGGATGCGCCAGGTCAGTCGTCCCTGAATGTTTGGATCAAGATCGATACCGGGATGCACCGTCTGGGATTCGACCCTCAAGATTTGCCGCAAGTGATAGAGCGTTTGCAATCGACCGGCAAGGCGTTTCAATTGCATGTGATGTCGCATTTTGCATCGGCAGACGAATCGGCGGTATTTACTCACAAGCAGTTAAGCTGCTTCAATAATGCCACTCAATCCTATGATTTTCCGAAGAGTATTTCCAATTCTGCCGGGTTGCAGAATTACCCGGCTTCGCACTACGATTGGGTGCGGCCGGGGATTATGCTGTATGGTGCCGGCGGGTGCGAAACGTGCGAGCCGGTGTTGCAACCGGTTATGAAGTTGGTATCGGAAATCACTGCCTTGAAATGGGTTAAGCAGGGAGAGTATGTCGGTTATGGCAATACTTGGCAGGCTGAACGCGACACATTTGTGGGCATTGTCGCCATCGGTTACGGTGACGGTTATCCGCGTCACGCGCCAACGGGGACGCCGGTGCTGATCCGTGGACAGCGCATGCCGTTGATCGGACGTGTGTCGATGGACATGATCTGCGTTGATCTGACCGATTATGCTGACGAGGTGCAGATCGGAGACGAAGCGATTCTATGGGGTGTGCCGGCATTAAGTGTGGATGAAGTCGCACGCTATGCCGGTACCATCGGATACGAGTTGTTGTGCGGGGTCACGCAGCGCGTTCCTATGATCGAAGTCCAATAGGGAAGCAGGATGGCACTACAGCAGCATGACAAGCGCTTTAAAATCGATTCGATCAATAGCGGTTACGACGGATTTTTTAAGATTGATCTGATCGAATTCAAACATACGCTTTATCAGGGCGGTTGGACCGATACCATTCGCCGCGAACTCTTTGGTCGCGGTGAAGCTGCGGTGCTGTTGTTGTACGATCTGCCTCGTGAAGTGGTGGTGTTGATCGAACAGTGTCGCGCCGGTGCCCTGACGCGTGCCATGCGCCATAAGCAAAATGAACAGGCCTGGTTGTTGGAACCGGTTGCCGGCATGATTGATGCCGGTGAAACCCCTGAGATGGCTGCACGCAGAGAGGCGATAGAAGAGGCGGGAATTGAGATAACGGATGTCGAGTTTATCTGCGAGTTTTATCCCAGTCCCGGCGGCAGCGACGAAATACTGCATCTGTTTGCTGCTGAGGTGAACAGCACGCGATTAGCCGATTTTGCAGGCTTGCCTGAGGATCATGAAGACATCAGAATCCTCAAGGTGCCGTTTGCAGAGGCCAAAAAACGTTTGCTGGCAGGTGGTTATAATGTGGCCAGCACGATTATTGCCCTGCAGTGGCTGTTCTTCCAGAAATTGTCCGTTCATAAGGCGGAATAGTTTGAGAAACGCCTATGTTATGTCTGTTTAGAAACAGTGTGTTGCAGCCTTGGGTTAACCGTATCGGCGTGCTGCTGAGTTGGCTGGCGGTGCTGGCATGGCTGTATTTCAGTTTTGTGGAAAAGGAACTGTGGTTCAAGCTGTTGGCCGGCGACGCGATTTTGGTGGATTTGCTGTTGGGTATACCGCTGGTGTTGATGTTGGCGGTGGTGGTCTATGCCACGGTCTATTGGTTTTTTAAGCTGATCATTATCGTCCTCTTTCCGCAAGCGGTTCTGCCCGTCGCTCCGGCTGATGCCGCTGCAGACCATCACGACTTGACTGAACAGGAAACAGAGTTCGGTAGCCAATATTGGCAGGATGGCAGTCAAGCCGAGCCGACGGAGACTGCCAAACAGCCGGAAGATTCGTCTTCTCGTCCATTTTAATATTTTTATGCGTGCCATTCCTTTTTCCGGTAAACAGCTCCAGAGTGAATTGCGGCTGTTGTTCAAACTTGCGTTGCCGATCTTTTTTGCACAGTTGGCGCTGACCGCGCTGGGATTTGTGGACACAATTATGTCCGGCTGGGTGGGAACGGACGATCTGGCTGCTATCGGTCTGGGATCCAATATTATGCTGCCGGTCTTTATCTTCTCGACCGGCGTTCTGTTGGCGTTGACGCCGTTGATTTCCAAGCAGGAAGGAGCCGGCAATGCCGACGCCATCCGGATTTATCTGCAACAGGGTTTGTGGCTGGCTTTGCCTTTGGGCGCGGTTTCGGTTGCGGTTATGCTGAACCTTGACGGGCTGCTGCGCTGGCTCGATATTTCGCCCAAGGTATTTCAGCTGACCAGTGACTATCTGTTTTATATTGCCTGGGGCTTGCCCGGGGTCGCACTTTATCAGGCATTGCGCTTTTTTTGGGAGGGGCTTGGCACCACCCAGGCCACTATGTGGATCAGTTTTCTGGCGCTGCTTTTCAATATTCCGCTGAATGCGTTGTTTATTTACGGTTATGGCCCAATTCCGGCCTTAGGGGCGGCAGGTTGCGGTGTGGCCAGTGCGATTGTCATGTGGCTGATGTTTGCGGCGGGATTGCTGTATGTGTTTCGTTCCTCGTTAACACGCCCATTTATGCATGGCTGGCAGATAATCCGCCCGAGGTGGCAAGCCGGTATGGGCGATATTTTGAATCTGGGCATTCCCAACTCCTTGGCTCTGCTGTTTGAAGTCAGCCTGTTTAGTTTTATCGCGCTGTTTATTGCCAAGCTGGGTGTTGAAGTGATTGCCGGGCATCAGGTAGCGATCAGTTTTACCTCCATGGTGTTTATGTTGCCGTTGAGTGTGGCGATGGCTATCACTGTGAGGGTGGGTAAACACTATGGTGCGCATAACCGCTCTGCGATTTTGCTGAGTCTGTATGCCGGTTTGGGCATGGCTTTGGTGATTGGAAGCAGTTTGTCGCTACTCACGTATATTTTCCGCCATGAGATTGTCGGCATTTATTCGAATGACGCCGCCGTGTTGGCGGTGGCGGTGACTTTATTGGTGTATGCGGCCGCCTATCAGGTGTTTGATGCCATTCAAGCGGCGTGTGCCGGAGCCTTGCGCGGACTGCACGATACACGGGTGACGATGCTGGTGACCTTTTTGAGCTATTGGGTTATCGGCTTGGCCGGCGGTTATGTGTTGGCCTATACCGACTGGGTTTCGTCGGCACCGCTTGGCGTTAACGGTTTCTGGCTGGGCATTGTTATCGGTTTGAGCCTGGCGGCTGTTTTGTTGGCATGGCGTTTAAAGAGGCAATTTGATGTCCATTTTGGATAAGGCTTCAGACAGTTCAGCGGTCTTGTTGAAGAAGGGTGTGGATGATGAGGCAGCATTGCAGCGATCATGTCCTTGTGGCAGTGGTAAGTGTTATTCGGAGTGTTGTGCGCCGCTGCATGCAGGTGTGGCGGTGGCGCAAACCGCCGAACAGTTGATGCGTTCGCGTTACAGCGCTTATGTCTTCAAGTTGGCGGATTATCTGGCTCAGACCTGGGCGGAGAAGACCCGGCCTGTTGAGATTTCGTTTGAGGAAAATTTGAGTTGGCAAAAGCTGACTATTCTGCAAGCGCACAAGGGCAGAGCCAAGGATAAAAAGGGGTCGGTGACGTTTTGCGCGGAGTTTCAGCAGGGTTTGGAACGTTTTCGCATGACCGAGAAAAGCCGCTTTGAGCGCGACAAGCAAGGTTGTTGGGTTTACGTGGACGGTGAGTTTTATTGATCGTCTTTATTGCGGAAAAATCGGTAAACCGCCCACATGGCCAAGCCCACGACGATAATGGAAACAGTCAACAGTGAAAAGGTGAGAAGCAGAGCCGAGCCTACGCTTTGTGAATCGGGCATTTTTACGGATTCCTGTGTTGCGAATGTATCTTTTTGTGGTAAAGCATTTTACAATAAATTTCAATTTCGACTTAGGTATTGTCTTATTTTATGGCTCAAACAATTGCAGATCTGGAAAAGGAACGCGCCGAACTGCTTAAGGCGATTGAAAGCCAAGCTCAGCAAATCTCATCAACACGCGCAGACGATGCGCAAGGTCACTCTCTCTCCGATTGGTTGAATGCCGCAGAGGAAATTATGCCGAATACAACCCGAACCGCTTCTAAAACCGCGCAGACCAATACCGCGCAAACCTCCACCGACATGCCGCGAAAACCCTCTTCTAATAAAACGTCCTTTTTTGGCGTGATTATTTTGTTAACGCTGCTGTTGACGATTTTAGGAGTGCTCTATATCGCCTACACGACTATTAACAAAGAGTTGCAAGAGGTCAAGGTGGTTAAGGAGCAGACTCAGGCTGAGATGCAGCGCTTGCAGCAGTCGATGGATGAGTTGCAGAAAAATTTGGCCAGCGGCGGTCAACCGGAGATGTTTTCCGCCTTGGAAGAGCGTGTCGGTTCGCTTGAAAAAGTGCTGGCCGATATGCAGTCGCAGCAGCAGGCGGTGTTGAAACGACTGGAGGCGGGTGTGGTTGCAACCGCTGAAAAACCGGTTACCGTGATCGCAGAAGCGCCTATATCTGAGATGGGGAGTGACAAGGTCGTCACCGAAGCAATTTTGGACGAAAAGCTCAAAGCTTATACCACGCAATTGGAAAAACGTATCGATCAGAAACTGGAAACCATTTTGCAGCATCTGATGCAGGGCGGGAGCGCGGCGAAAGTTTTGCCTAAAGCTGAGGAAAAACCAGTGGATGCCGCTGAAGCGATTATCCCGCCGACAGAACCCAGTGAGCCGAAAATGCCGGTGATGGCGCAGCCGATTTTAAAACTGGTTCAGCCCGTTGCCAAAACAGGCGAGCCGGAAAAGGCTATTGCAGCGCCTGTTGTCGACACATCGGGTGTGTCGGCTCCAGCATTGAGTGCGGATGAAAATTGGCTACAGCAGCAGCCGGCCCAGCACTATACGTTGCAGCTGGCAAGTATGGCTGATAAACAGGCGCTGGAAAAAATGATCGCTCAAAAGGGAATTAGCGATAGCCGTATTGTGATGCAAAAACGTCTGGATGATGAGCGTTATGTGTTGCTCACCGGCAGTTATGCCAACAAAGCGGATGCAGCGGAACGCGCCAAACAGGTTAAAGAAACTTACGGCATCTCTCCCTGGGTGCGCAAGGTCAAGGATCTGACGGTTAAGCTGCCGCAATAACAACCACAGTGTTAGGCCGTTTTGAGGCCGTGCCATGAAGTTTCATGGCGCGGCTTTTTTTATTTGCCATAAACCGGCAGTTCTACAATAAAGCGCACGCCGCTGATGCCTTTGGTTTTGTCGATGACAATGTTTTCGGCACGCACCTGGCCGTGATGGTAGTCGGTAATCAGTTTGACGATATACAACCCCAATCCCAAATGCGCCTGGTCGTCTTTGTTTAGGGTGCGGATCGAGGTCATGCCTTCAAATATCTGTTTTTCAAAGCCTTTTGGTAGATTCGGGCCGCTGTTTTGCACGGCGATGACCACCTGTTTATCCTGCACATAGGTTATCACCTCGATAGGTGTTTGTCCGTCGCTGAAATCTTTGGCGTTGCTGAGGAGTTTGTCCATCAGCTGTTCAATCATGAAACCGTCGCCTAGTACCAAGGTGTTGGAGCCGATGCTGTTGTGGAATTGCAGATGGTATTCGGGATGCAGAGTGGCGCTGTTTTCCAGATAGTGATGTAGCATCAGGCCGATAGGGAAAGGCTCCGGAGGTTGCTGGTTAAGGCTGTCTTCAATGCTGGTGGCCTCGGAAAGCGAAGCGATGATCTGCTTAAGCTGCGCCAGCGCGTGCTGGGCGTAGTCCAGTTGCGTGTGTTGCGTTTCCTTTTCCAGCAGGCTGAGCGACATGGATAGCCTGTTTAGGGGATTGTGGAGTTCATGGCGCAGAGTCTTGGGCAGTTGTTTCAGATAACGCTCATAGGCGGCGAGCTGACTGAGCATCTCGTGAATATGATGGCGCAAATCGGAGAGTTCGTCGTTATAGTAACGCTGGTATCTGTCCGGAAAAAAGGTTGCTTTGAGCTTGCCTTGCAGGTTGAAGATGCGTTTGACATCGTTGTCCAAGCGTATGATTCTATTGGATAAAGAGGCCGTGTGAATAATCGCGCCGATGGTCACAATCATAAAGATCAAGGCGCCGATGCCGATGAGCCGGTAAAAATAATCTAATGTGTCGCTAAAGAGCGTTTCCATGCGCTGTTCCAGCACGATGCCGCCGATAATGTTGTTTTTATACACCAGCGGCGTGGCCGACATCAGCGAAATGGGTTGCTGCTCGTTGTCCATGCGGTATTGTTGAAAGGTCTTGCCATGCAAGGCTTGTGTAATAAGGCTGATTTCAGGCGTTTGGCTTTGCGGATAAGGATAGGGTAAAGAGTAGGGAATGACGGTGGCCAGGGTTTTAATGAGTGATTTACCGAGAGCGGTGAAAAAATCCCGTTCACGGGTTTTGTCGTCTTCCAGCGGCAGGTTGCCGACTACATAGGTGGTGCGGCCGTATTCATTGACGATCCACAGTACTGAATTCTGCAGGTTAAGGTGGCTTAAACGGCTGGGATCGCCGGAGAGGATTTGCAACGCCCAGAGATCGGTGCGGTTTTGCAGGATAAGAGCCAGGTTTTCGACGGTTTGTTTTTGAACTATCGCCTGGTTATTCAGTAGAAGGCGGTGCAAGTCTATGGCAAAGCGATAAGCAAGAAAGGGCAGCATTGTTAGTAATAACAACAGGATAAAAAGTCTTGTTCGGATGGAGAGGCGTAGGTTGAGCGTCCGTAAGTTCATGCAGCTTTACCTTGAAAAAAACTGAACAGGCCGGGTGGAACCAGCCTCTTGCCTGGGGAGAGTTGCAGGCTACTGCTTATCTTTTTGTTGCCAGCTATAACCACGCCCGTACTCATTATGAATCAGGTTGAAATCCGGGGTGATTTTTTTGAAAGCGTTACGAATGCGGCAGATATGGGTGTTGATAGTATTGCGTTCAACCACCCCTTGGGTGGAGGCCTGCAAGCTGTCATAGGTGACGACGCTGCCTTCGCCTGCAGTGGCGAATTGCTTGAGCATTTCAAATTCCGTGGCAGTCAGATCCAAGGGTTTTTTATGCCAATAAGCCTTGTATTGATTAGGTTCTATTTCCAAACCGTCAATAACGGATTTTTCATGATGTTGATTGCCGTGCTCTTTGGAAGAACTGGTAATGCGCAACAGGTTTTTAACCTTGACGATCAGCACATTGAGGCTGATAGGCTTGGGCAAATAGTCAATTGCGCCTAACGCATGGCCGGTGTAGATGTCGAATTCCGACTGTCTTTCGGACAAAAAGATAATGGGGATGGGCTGATTGTAGCTTAACAGGTGCTTGGCCAGGTCGAATCCGCCGTCCATCTCTTGTCCGAGAATAATGTCGGAAATCACCAGGTCCGGCAGGTTTTTATCAAAATATAGTTCTGCACTGCGGCGGTCAGCAAAGTCCACCACCTTGAAACCCTGGTGCTGCAGTGCGGTGACCAGAGTTTCGCGTTGCATGGGATCGTCTTCTATGACCGCAATTTGGTAGTCTGTATTTTGCATCTTTACGCTTACCGTACCTTGAGATTAACGGATGTATTGGAAGTCCAGAACCTGCATGTTCATAATCAGGCCGGCGTCCTGGATCGGCAGGACGATCGCATCCTGATCCGATTCGTTGTGGTGAGAGTGCCACCAGCCTGGCGGGGTGATAAAGACGGAACCGGGCGTCCACATCGCTTTGATCGGGTCGATGATATTACCGTTTTCATCGATCTCTTTGCCGATCAGCGTATAGGTGTTAGGGCCTGCGGCGACACAATAATCCAACGCAATCGAGTTGTGGCGATGCGGTTTCTGGTGAACGCCGGCGGGAAGAGCGTTGTAGAGCGACCACAGGGTATGGGTCAATGTCATGGTCAGAGGGAAGTTGGGGTTGGCCAACAAAACGCCGGTACGGTTGCGGCCGGCCGCTTCAATGCGGACTGCGTCGAGCTCTTTGTCGAGACGCTCTTTGGTATATAGAACCGGTGTGAATTTCTCTTTGCTAGGTTGCACACCCAGGTAGTTCAGCAGTGGAGCATCGTGTACCCAGTAAATCGCAGTATCTGCGCTTGCATGGTGCAGGGCATCCGGAACGGCTGGAAGGGTGAATAGATCACCCGCTTTCCACTCAATGGTGCCGTGCTTCATCTGGGTTTTGCCGGCGCCACGAATCACATAGAACATTTGCGAGGTGGCTTTGGCATCAGTCTTGATGGTGTCGCCTTCACAGATGCGGATATAGTTTGCCAGCAAATTGGGCGAGGTGGCCGGGTAGGCCGCATCCAGCTGCTTTGAAAGATCAAATGTAATGACACGGGTTTCACCGCTTTCGTGCAGACTGCTTGGATAGGCAATGACATCGATTTTAGGCATCGGCGGATTCACCGCTGACATATACTCTTTGAAGTCGGCCTGTTGTTCCCACTGTTGTTGGGCGGCCTGTTGAATCTGTTCTACATGGATGCGATTCATGTGGATGAACCCCTGTTCGTAAAAGTTAAATGATAAATATTTCGATTTTGCAATTATAGTGTGATTAACTCAAAAAATCACATAAAGTTGCACTGCGTAAAATTTACTAAGGCCGCTTTATAGCTTAAGTTTATTGAATTTTTTACGCTCGCTGGATGA
>JACXUQ010000087.1 GCA_014763835.1 Thiotrichales bacterium | reverse complement strand
TGTCTTAACAGCCTTTCGGCTTGGGTGTCCTAGGACATAAAAATCAACCGCGCACCTATCGAGGTAAGTGGTCTTAACAGCCTTTCGGCTTGGGTGTCCTAGGACTAATAAAAAGTTTAAGCAAAAACGAAGTTGCAGGTCTTAACAGCCTTTCGGCTTGGGTGTCCTAGGACTTTTAAAAAAATGGGTACATCTGTACCCTGATACGTCTTAACAGCCTTTCGGCTTGGGTGTCCTAGGACAGTGCGATTGATTTTAGTTTTAAAATCGTGGGGTTGCAAGGCGTTTTCCGCACCAGATTTAAAATGATATGGTCAGGCGGCAATAGTTTGAATTTCTTCATGTTTTTGGTGTCATTTTTTCTTTTAAAATCAAAATATCCGCACCAAAAATTATAATTAAATTTCAATTTATATACCTAGTTAATTGATTTTACTTATCTTTTGTTCAATTTTTATGTTTTTGAATGGGTATTCAATTGTGCTGCGGCAAAGCGTTACAAAATAACCACAGCCGCAGGTTGTGCAATGGGGTTGCCGTTTATGTCGTGACAATATTTTAAGGTCTCTTTGCTTAGGTTGTAAAAGCGTACGTTGGTTTCTTCATATTGGGATTTTTTGAGCAATTGTTTAATTTTGTATTCCAGCAAACGCTTACGGTCAGGGTTTTTAAAGCTGACTTCAAATACCGAACCTTGTACTCGTAAACCGTATTTATCGAGTAGGCGCGAGAGCTTGGCGCGTATTTTGTCGTCTTGAATGTCGAAGCAGATGATGTAGTGTTTCATATCTTTTTTATTGCGTTGATGTTTACCCGGCCTGTTGAGTTTTTTTGTGGCGTTTATTTGAGTTCTTTCCAGGGTTGGAAAGTGTTCGGCATTTGGGTTTGCATGGCCTTTTTGAGGTTTTGCGCCTGTTGATAGAGATGTTGATGCAGTGTCTGTTCTTTGCTGAACTTTTGAAAGCGATTGATGAGTCCCGAAACAAAACGGCGGCGTGCTTCGGCACTGAGTCTGATTATCGCTTTTCCAGTCTCATCGGTTTCATTACGAAAATCTTCAGCCTTGATCTGTCCGTGATTGATGACATAGATAGCAAAGCGTTCAACCATATGGCGATAGCTTTCCATGAGATCGGAAGCAAGCGCGGCGTGAGCGGCACTTTGTTGGTGATACACTCCTTTCCAGGTCATAAAACCGGCGGATTGGAGTACGGCATCGACGTGGCTGTAAAGTATGGTGTAGCCTAGCGACAGCAGAACGTTAAAAGGGTCTTTGGGCGGCCTGCGTGTGCGTTTTTCAAACTGCGCCCATTCGGGTAAAAAGAGGTTGAAACAGGCAAAATATTCACGGGCAGCCGTGCCTTCGTAACCATTGAGGGTGGCAAGTTGTTCTGCTTGCGTGACTTTGTGCTGCAGTTGTTTTAGCTTGGCAAAGGTAGTTTGCAGGGTCTTGCGGTGTGCGGTGCGTTTAAATAATGTTTGTTTTTGGTTATGAATGCGGGAAATCACGATTTGTTTGGCAATGGCCAAGCTAAAGTCGTCGCGGTCGCTCATTTGCAATTGAATAAACCAGTTTTTGTAGCTATTTTGGGCAGGTTGAAAACTGGTTAAGGCACCTAGATACTGGCCGCTTCGATCTGCCATATGCACTGGAACTTTGTTTTTGAGCGCCTGATGCTGCGCCGGTAGCGTCATGCTATGCAGGCCAATGAGAGTAATGGCTTGAAGCTGCTCCCAACTGATTTTGTGGGTGATTTGATCGTCCTTTTTGACGATGAGGTTGTGGTTATCGGTAGTAAGCACTTGGGCGTCACCAGTGAGTATAAGATGCTGGCCATGCTCTTCGATTTGACCGTGAGCCTGTTTGGGAAGGTCGTCATCTTCTAATGGTTGTGCGGCCTTACTCCCCAAGTTGGCTAACCAAGGTGGAAGATTGCTTGGAACGTCGTTTGCACTAAAGCTGGTCCGGCCATCGGATTTTTCACCGGCAACTTCTATGGCATGGTCTTCTCGGAAAAGATAACCTAAAAAGCGAAAACCTTGAGAGAGTTCAACAATATGGGTTTTGTCGCGATTAATGGCGAGCTTAACTTGCGAAAGCGAATATTCTACGCCCATTGCAGCGAGTTCGGCCTCATGGCGACTTTTACACAGAATGATAAAGTCGTCGGCAAAACGAATCATTTTAAAGCCGTGAACTTCCAAGTCGGAGTCAAAATCATCGAGAATAAAGTTGGCTAACACCGGGCTTAACGGTGAGCCTTGCGGCAGGCCTAAAGCGTGACTTTTGCGCTCTATGATGGTGTCTTTGATGTGGATGTTTTGACCCAGCCAGTCTTCTAACAATGGCCATAAGGGGTCTTTGCCAAAGAGTGATTGCAATCGTCCTATCAGTTGTGGGCGGTAAACGGAATCAAAAAAATCTTCGATGTCTGATTCATAAACCCAGGTGTAACCCTGACGGTAGGCGTTTTGGATTTCATAACGCACTTGTTGTCGGCTGAGGCCTTTTCGGTAGCCGTAGGAGCCTTGGGCCATGAGTGCGTCAAGACCCGGCGTTAAAACCAAGGCAGCGGCCTTTTGCAGAATACGGTCGTAGAGTGGGCTGACGGCCAATAAACGCTCTGTGCCGTCTTTTTTTGGAATAGTAAAGCCCTGCATGGGCGGCGACACATAATTGCCTTTGCGAAGCTGACCCAGCGCACTGTTGATTTGTGCATGGGTGCGCTCGGTGAGTTGGTCTATATTGGGCTTTTGTTCCGTTTCGGCGATTGCACGAGTGATGATATGTTCTTGAGTCAGATGTTGCAATAGACTTTGCGCACGAGTCACTTCATAAGGCTGCAACCCTTTTGCCAAGTGTAATTTTTTTAAATGATGAGTAAGACGATACTTTCCGAAACCGGAAGTTTTGCGTTGTCCAAACCCCACTATCTGCCCTAGCAAGAGCATAGCCAATACACCCGGTTCAATACCTGGATGCAGCCTAAGGGTAAAACGCCCCGCTAAGCCACCTAAGGTATTTTGTTCATGTTCTTTACCAAAATAGGGAATGTCCACCCAGTAAAGATCGGGTGCCGTTATTTCCATAAACCGGGCTTGCTCAACCAACCATGCTTGGTGACTTTGGGAAATTTCTGGTGCGATTTTCCCACCAAACTGCTGACTAGTTTGAGCGAGCGTTTCGTACAGACGTT
The DNA here is from genome assembly GCA_014763835.1 of Thiotrichales bacterium. Classification (GTDB taxonomy): domain Bacteria; phylum Pseudomonadota; class Gammaproteobacteria; order Thiomicrospirales; family Thiomicrospiraceae; genus Thiomicrorhabdus. Next base: position 2,795 of record JACXUQ010000087.1, on the reverse strand, counting down.
TAAGCAGCAAATGCGGGGTAATATCATTTTTATCACGACAATAGCGGCGTTCGTTCTTACAGTCTTTGTGATTTTCTTTGAGCAGACGTATCACGCTGTGCCATGTCCACTCGAGTTCGATGGCATTGTTTTGTAAGTCTGCCGCGTCAAACCAAGCCTGTGCTTGCTCAACGGCACGCTGTTCGGTGTAGGCGTCTAGGGATTTTTCACTGGTGAGCGGAATACCGTCAAACAGGTCTTGCAACCCAATGAGCTTGACGTTGTCTTTAAGGGGTACATTTTTGTCTTTAACGGGCGCAGATTCGGGCAGACGTTGCAGTTGTGTAATGAGTTTTTGCCATAGAGGTAAAACGTCTGCATCCGCTCCTTGTGCAATGACAACAAACCGGTATGGGTCGCCTTCACGGTAGTGCAAACGACCGTTTTCAGGCGTGAGAATGGTGAAATAGCGGGTATAGTCTTCGCCGATATTAAACAGATGGCGCAAAAATGCGTCCACCGCCATTTCATGCATCAAATTGAATTCGGTCTGGCGGAGAAACTGTAGATTCACCACCAGACCAGTGAGATTGGGAAAACTCGAAAGTAACATTTACAAGGCGTTACCAGCTAGCTTTTCGTTGGTCGGTAAAGATGCAGGTCACGCCCCCCTTATTCCAGACAATCGGATACTGGAAATTGCAAGCATAAGCGGCAATATTGATTGGCAACTGCTCATTGCCAAAAACACTGGGTTGAAAGAACAACACATCACCTTCTTTGCACTTTTTAGTCATTTCTTGACCACTACTGACAATGCACATGGTGTCTTGCTTGAGTTTGTCATTGCCGAAAATGGCGGCTTGTGATGTAAGAGGTAATAACGCGATGATGGCGAAAAATCGGTACTTTTTCACAATTTATCCTCTTAGCAAATCTGGAAGTTTTTTGCGCCAATCAGCGCGTTTTTTATTAAGCCCTTTAAACCAGCCGCTGACTTCAATTTTGTTTTTCAACTGTATCTGCTCTTCTTCGGAAAGGTTCTGATATAGCGCAGGATTTTCGACTAACAATGTCAAAGTTTGTTTGCTGATTTGTGCCCCCATAGTGTCCTCAAACAACACTTCAAAAGCTGAACGATTACTGAGGCGTTCTTGCTCTTTTTGCTTTTGCTCAGCTGCTTTCTCAAGTGCTTGAGCCACTTCTCGTTCAGCTTGACGACGTTGTTCTTCCTCTTTTGCTTGACGCTCTAGTACTTGCTGCTGCGCTTTTATAGCCTCTTCCAATTCTCTGTGAACCTGTTTCAGCCATTCATCTTCTTGTGACTGTTTCAGAGTCGTAAGTTTGCGCATACTCTCTTTACGCGATTCTTTAATAGCTGCAAAATCATTTTCTCCGCGCTGCATTCCCATTTTTGGATAGGCTATCTCTGTTGGCGATAACTCCGTTTGTCGATGCAAGGCTTTAATTTCTTTGAGTGCTAGAGTGGAGCGAATTTGCGTCAAACTATAAAGATAAAACTGCTTTACAAATTCGTCAGCGTCAAGCTCTCGAGCATGATCGAGCATCAAGTTTTTTAATGACAAACGCACCTTGCCAAACCCATAGGCTTTGCCCATGCCAAGATTATGGTAGTAATCCGACTCTGATGACTCTCCTAAGGTAATCGCCCAAATTAACGCTCCCAATTCCACCGAATTAATATTATGGAAACGTACAGTGCCTTGGAAAACATGACCCGATTCAATTGGGTGCAAAACACTGGCGACACTTTCTGTGGGCGCCAGAGGAATGTTTTTTTGAATTTCTTTCTGGATTAGATAATGTTTTCTTCCTGCTAGCTTGGCGTCCTTAGAATCGTAGTCGTTATACTTTTTGGGCTCAGTTGTGTTCTGATTCAGATAGGAAGGATAAAAATTGGCTTTGGGTCCTCCCAACACGATTTTTCCGGTTTGAGTAAATCTGGGCGTTGCAGGCTGCATTAATTTGGCTAAACCAAAACTCACGCGCCCTTTTGCATTATGACTATTGGAAATATCGCCAAATAGTAAGGTGGCAAAATCGACACCTTTTTCAAAATTTTTATGGTCTTGCGGTCTTAAATCGCCAATTGAATTTTCATAAGGAATTCGGTACATCTGCGCTAAACCGAGCGACTCGACCAGCCCTTCTTCGTTGGTAAGGTAAAAAACCGGGATACCATTTTTATGCTTTAGATTTTGCAAATACTGGAATATTTTAGAATCGTTCTGGCTGTTACTTTTGGTGGCATCCGCGAGGAAATCCTTCATTACATTCGGATTGCGGAAAGTTTCCAACTGCTGGGGCTCTTGAAAAATAAAATTCATATGCTTTTTGCCAGGCCCCTTTTGAGTTCCACTCACTTGGCCTGTCACAATCAACCAGCCTTTATCGGCTCCTTTCTGAAATTGGTCGGCTTTGGCATATTTTAGGTATTTGTTACCACTATGCTTATGTTCTTCAATTGGATTGGCACGAAAGGTTACGGCTTTAATCCCACCTAACATTTGGTAGATTTTTTCTGCCTCACGGTCTTTGATTTGTACTTTGAAAGCACGTTCAATATCAGCATTTTCAATTCTAAAAACTTGAGTGGATCGAAGCTGCCATTCGCCATTTTCAAACTTGAGCCAGCCGGATTTTGTTCGTGTTTCGTATGCTTTACCAAGTGTTTTAGTCAGCTTGTTTCGGTAACGGTCGGAGTGTAAATCACGATAACTCAATTTAGTGTCGTTAATTTGCGTCATGCGGCTTAGGGTAACGGCTTCAAGCAGACTGCGAATCATCCCTTTTAA
>JACXUQ010000086.1 GCA_014763835.1 Thiotrichales bacterium | reverse complement strand
CAGGCCGGGTAGAAATAGCCTGTGCCGCGCCCGTTTCCGCCAAGGCTTTGATACAATGCCAGTTCTTTGTCTGTTCAGGATTTCATCCAGTTGAAACGTATAATTAAAGCCACCGCCACGGTCGGCGGCATGACCATGATTTCGCGCATATTGGGGTTTGTGCGCGATATGATTATCGCCCGTTATTTCGGCGCGGGCATGGGAGCGGACGCCTTTTTTGTGGCTTTCAAGATTCCCAACTTCTTCCGCCGCCTGTTTGCCGAGGGCGCGTTTTCGCAGGCGTTCGTACCAGTGCTGGCGGAAGCCAAAGAGAAGCGCGGCCACGCCGCGGTCAAGCATCTCGTCAACGCCATCAGTTTCCGGCTCGGCGGTATTTTGCTGCTTTTGACGGCGTTCGGCGTGTTCGGCTCATCGGTATGGATGCTGGTATTTGCGCCGGGCTTTGTGGATGATCCCGAGAAGTTTCAGCTCGCCTCCGACATGCTTTCCATTACCTTTCCCTATCTGCTGCTGATCTCGCTGGTGGCATTCTCGTCGGCGATTATGAACACCTACAACCGTTTTGCGGTGCCGGCGTTTACGCCGGTGTTCCTGAATTTGGTGCTGATCGCCTTTGCGGTGTGGGTGTCGCCACTGCTGGAGATTCCGGTGATGGCGCTGGCCTGGGGGGTATTGGTGGCCGGCGTGGTGCAGTTGCTGTTTCATCTGCCGTTTCTCTATAAGCTTGACCTGTTGCCGCATCCGTCGCGCGAAAGCGATCCGGGCGTGGGCGAGGTCAAACGGCTGATGTTGCCGGCTCTGTTCGGTGTGTCGGTGGCGCAGATCAATCTGCTGATCGATACCGTGCTCGCTTCATTCCTGGTCACCGGTTCGGTGTCGTGGCTTTATTATTCCGACCGTTTGATGGAGTTTCCGCTGGGCGTTTTCGGCGTGGCCTTGGCGACGGTGGTGTTACCCGGCCTGTCGAAAAAAGCGGCGAACGAAAATTGGCAAGGTTTTCAGGCCGATCTGGATGCGGCGTTACGCTTGGTATTTATCATCGGTTTGCCCGCCACCTTCGGATTGCTGCTGTTGGCCGAACCGTTGATCGTGTCGCTGTTCCATTACGGCGCCTTTACCGACCATGACGTGCGCATGGCGGGGGCGAGTCTGATGGCCTATGCCTTCGGTTTGCTGGGTTTTATTCTGGTGAAGATTCTTGCCCCGGCCTTCTATTCGCGCAAGGACATGAAAACGCCGGTGAAGGTGGCGGTGGTCGCCTTGGTGACCAATACGGTGCTGAACCTGATTCTGATTATTCCGTTTGCGCACGTCGGGTTGGCGGCGGCGACGACCGTTTCCGCCTTTGTGAATGCCGGCTTGTTGTACTGGTATCTGCGCAAGCAGGAGGTCTTCACGCCTTTGGCGGGCTGGTCAGTCTGGTGGGTGAAAATCGCCGTGGCCAATGTAGTGCTGGTGGTGTTTCTGTGGTGGTTGTCGCCGCCGTTGCAGGCGTGGCTGAACTTTGATGCGCTGCAGCGCCTGAGCTGGTTGGCCGGCCTGGTATTCGGCGCCATGCTGTTGTATGCGCTGGTATTGCTGGCCGTAGGGTTGAATCCGCGTCGCCTGTTGAAAAAAGGTTAAATGCCGCAAGACCCGGCCTGTTGAGTTTTTTTGACGGATTTTTTGGCCGATTTACAAAAAGTTAGCCTGAAGAGGAGCCGTTAACTGCGGTATAATTCGGCGTTTAACCGCAAGGTCTAAACGTCAGCGAACCTATAGCGAATCAATAAGATAGTCGGCAGAATGCAGTTAATCCGTGGCTTGCACAATTTGGAACCGTTTAAAGCCGTTTTGCAGAATGGCTGTGTATTGACCATCGGTAATTTCGACGGTGTGCATCTGGGGCACCGCCAAGTGCTGCAAGAGGTGATCCGCGAAGCGCAAACGCATCAATTGCCGAGTGTGGTGATGCTGTTTGAACCGCTGCCGACCGAGTTTTTCAGGCCGGAAGCGGCACCGGTGCGTTTGATGAATCTGCGCGAAAAACTGCAGGCCTTTGCGCAAACCCATATCGATTATGTATTGTGTCTGCGTTTTGATGCCGGTTTTGCGGCGCTGACGGCCGAAGAGTTTGTGGAACGCATTTTGTGCCAGAGTCTGCGGGTGAAACATCTGGTGGTGGGCGACGATTTTCATTTCGGTGCTGAACGACGCGGCAATTACCCGTTTTTGCAGCAGCAGGGCGCACTGCATGGATTCAGCGTTTGCGAGCGCCCGACTTTTTCGGTCGAGGAGAGTCGGGTCAGCAGCACGCGCATCCGCGAGGCGTTGGCCAAACCCGATCTGGCCGAGGCGGAGGCCTTGCTGGGGCATGCGTTTTCGTTCAGTGGTCGGGTGATTCACGGCCAGAAATTGGGCAGAAAGCTGGGTTTTAGAACTCTGAACCTGAATCCCAAGCGCTTGCAGATGCCGGTTTCGGGCGTGTTTGCGGTGACCGTGGACGGCCTGGCCGACAAGCCTTGGCCGGGCGTGGCGAATATCGGCGTGCGCCCGACGGTGAACGGCCACCGTCCGTCGATCGAGGTGCATCTGTTCGACTGGAGCGAAGAGGTCTATGGCCGCCATGTGGATGTGACCTTAAAACACTTTATCCGTGCGGAAATGAAATTTGCTGGATTGGACGCGCTGACGGCGCAGATTGCCAAGGATGCGAGCGCCGCACGCGCCTATTTTGGCTTGCGCTAGCTTGAACGAAAATTATCAGAATTCAAAAAATTATCATCAGTTTTAACGAGTGACCAAGGCGATAGTCTTGATTAACAAAGAAGCGAAATCATGACAGATTACAAACCAACCCTTAACCTTCCTGAAACCGATTTCCCGATGCGCGGTAATCTGCCGAGCCGTGAGCCTGAGCAGGTGGCCGCCTGGCAACAGATGGGCTTGTACCAGACGGTGCGCCAACACATGGCCGGTCGTCCTAAATTTATTCTGCATGACGGCCCGCCATACGCCAACGGTAACATTCACATCGGTCACGCGGTGAATAAGGTGTTGAAAGATATGATCGTCAAATCCAAGGGCTTGAGCGGTTTTGATGCGCCGTTTGTGCCGGGTTGGGACTGTCACGGTCTGCCGATCGAATTGAATGTGGAGAAGCAGAAAGGCAAGGTCGGCCAGAAAATCAATGCGACCGATTTCCGTCAGGCGTGCCGCGACTATGCGCAGGAGCAGGTTGAAGGGCAGATGGCTGATTTCCAGCGTCTGGGTGTAATGGCGGATTGGGAAAATCCCTACCTGACCAAAGATTTCAAATTCGAAGCCAACGAGATCCGCGCCCTTGCGAAGATTATCGAGAACGGTCATCTGGTGAAAGGCACCAAGCCGGTTTACTGGTCGGTGGGCGGGCATTCGGCCTTGGCCGAAGCCGAAGTGGAATACGAAATGAAGCGTTCCAAGTCTATCGACGTGCGTTTCAAGGTCGTGGATGAAGAGGCGTTTTTCAAACGCTGCCATCATGTGGAAAACCACACCGGCGAAGGCCCGATTTCGGTGGTGATCTGGACCACGACCCCTTGGACGCTGCCGGCCAACCAGGCGGTTTCCATTAACCCCGAGCTGGAGTATGCGCTGGTGCAGGTGCAAGGCGAGCACGGTCCGGAACGTCTGTTTTTGGCGGAAGCGATGGTCAAGGATGCGATGGCGCGTTGGGGCTTTGACAAGTATAACGTCGTGGCCTATGGCCGCGGTGAGCAGTTTGAACTGATCCGCTTGCAGCATCCGTTCTATGAGCGCATTGTGCCGCTTATTCTGGGCGAGCACGTCACCACCGATGCGGGTACCGGCTGTGTGCATACCGCACCGGGTCATGGTCAGGAAGACTTTGCGGTCGGCTTGAAATACGACTTGGAAGTGGATTGCCCGGTGGACGGTTCCGGTAACTATGTGGCCGGCACGCCGCTGTTTGAAGGCGAAAACGTGCTCAAGGCCGATGATCATGTGATCGAAGTGTTGAAAGAGCACCATGCGCTTTTGCATATCGAAGTGATCGAGCACAGCTATCCGCACTGCTGGCGTACCAAGACGCCGCTGATTTTCCGTGCCACGCCGCAATGGTTTATCTCCATGTCGGAAGCCGGCCTGCGCGAAAAAGCGATGGGTGAAATCAAAAAAGTGCAGTGGATTCCGGAATGGGGTCAAAACCGCATCGAGGGCATGATCGACGGCCGTCCGGACTGGTGTATTTCGCGTCAGCGTTTCTGGGGCGTGCCGATTACGATTTTTGTGCACAAGGTCACCGGCGAGATGCACCCGCGTACTGTCGAGTTGATGGAAGAGGTCGCCAAACTGGTGGAACAGAATTCCATTGATGCCTGGTACGACCTGGATGCGACAACCCTGTTGGGCGACGAAGCCAACGACTATGAAAAAGTGCAGGACATTCTCGATGTATGGTTCGATTCGGGGATTTCACACTACACCGTATTGGATCAGCGCGACGAGCTGTATTCGCCGGCCGATCTGTATCTGGAAGGTTCCGACCAACACCGCGGCTGGTTCCAGTCGTCCTTGCTGACTGCTTTGGCGACAGGCGATCATGCGCCTTACAAACGGGTTTTGACGCACGGTTTTACCGTGGATAAGGATGGCAAGAAGATGTCCAAGTCCAGGGGCAACGTGGTCGCGCCGCAGGAAATCGCCAATAAATACGGGGCGGATATTCTGCGTCTGTGGATCGCCCAGGCCGATTACCGTTATGAGATGACGGTGTCCGACGAGATCATCAGCCGCACTGCCGACGCTTACCGTCGTGTGCGTAACACGGCGCGTTTCCTGTTGGCCAATATCAACGGCTTTAATCCGGCAACCGATGCGGTGGCTTACGCTGATCTGCTGCCACTGGACAAGTGGGCGGTCGGTCATGCGGCCAAGCTGCAGAAAGAGATTGTCGAGGCGTATGAAACCTATAACTTCCATGCGATTTCTCAGGCGGTGACGCACTTCTGTTCGGTTGAACTGGGTTCATTCTATCTGGACGTCATTAAGGACCGCCAGTACACCTGTAAAGCGGACGGGCTGGCGCGCCGTTCGGCGCAGACGGCGATGTACCACATCGTCGAGGCGATGACGCGCTGGATGGCGCCGATTTTAAGTTTCACCGCCGAGGAAGTCTGGCAGGCGCTGCCGGGCGAACGTGCGCCGACAGTGTTTGTGGCCGAATGGTATCAGGGGTTGACCGCGCTGGATGAGACGGCGGCGATGAATTCGGCCTACTGGGAGCGTATGATGGACGTGCGTTCGGCGGTTGCCAAGCAGTTGGAACAGTTGCGTAACGACAAGGTCATCAAGGGTTCGTTGACCGCCGAAGTGACGCTGTTCTGCGACGGCGAACAGTACAACGACATCCATGCGTTGGACGACGAGTTGCGTTTTGTGTTGATTACCTCTTATGCGGCGGTGAAACCGTTGAGCGAGAAAGCCGACAATGCAGTGGAATCGGAAATGAAAGGGCTATGGATTGCCGCCAATGCCACCGAAAAACCGAAGTGCGCGCGCTGCTGGCACCACCGCGAAGAGGTCGGTCACAATGCCGAACATCCTGAACTGTGCCAGCGTTGTATCGACAACGTCGCCGGTGAGGGTGAGGTGCGTCACTATGCCTAACCGCATCGACCGCACGATGCGTCAGACGGCCATGCGAACCCTTTGGGTTGCATTGGCGATGATCGTCATCGACCAGCTGACTAAAGTCTGGGCGGTGGGCAGTTTGACGCTGGGCGAGCCAGTGGCGGTACTGCCGCATCTGAATTGGACGCTGGTATACAACTACGGCGCGGCGTTTAGCTTTCTCGCCGATATGGGCGGTTGGCAGCGTTGGTTTTTCACGGCGCTGGCGTTGCTGGTGAGTGCGATTCTGCTGGCTTGGCTGCGCAAGTTGCCTAACCGCCTGAATAGCGAAACCTGGGGCATTAATCTGGTATTGGGCGGTGCTCTGGGTAATCTGATTGACCGCGTGCTGGAAGGGCGCGTGACCGATTTTGTGGACTTCTATATCGGCAGTTGGCATTACGCCACTTTTAACGTGGCGGATATCGCCATTACCGTGGGAGCCGGCCTGTTGATTTTAAGCGAGCTGATTTTAAAGCCGCG
>JACXUQ010000085.1 GCA_014763835.1 Thiotrichales bacterium | reverse complement strand
CTCATTTTTCTCTCGCGCCCCACTCGTGCAAAGCTCTCATATTACGTTTTTTAAAGTCGATTAAAGTTGCCCGTGTGCGATCAGCGGCAACACGCGGTAACTGATGGTGGCGGTCGGCAATTCGGCTTTCAAACTCGACAGAATCTGGTTGACCAGAGTCAGATCGCATTCGATCTGCACCATCACCTTATGCCGATAACCCGCCACCTGTTCGCGCAACGTCAGCCGTTCCTGCGGCTGACCGTAGCCCTGCACGTCAATCACCGAGAAGAACAGCGGCGGATTTTCCGCCAGCAGGCAATCCACCACCTCGTTGACCTGAGCGACCGGCAGAATCAGATGCAACACTACCGCCGTGTCCGTGGTGCGCTCCAACGGGTGGCTAAAATCGAAAGTCTGCATTGTCATCCTTGTTTCCCCTCTTGTGTCGTTTCCTGTGTCGTCAGCCCCAAGGCGCGCGCGCCGAACAGACGGTAGATAATCGGCAGAATCAGCAGCGTCAGCAGGGTCGAAGAGATCAGACCGCCAATCACGACGATCGCCAACGGACGCTGGATTTCCGACCCCGGCCCGCTGGCAAACACCAACGGAATCAAGCCCAAGGCGGCGATGCTTGCCGTCATCAATACCGGACGCAAGCGGCGCATGGCCCCTTCCACCACCACATCATAAATCGCCATGCCCTGCGCCAACAGCTGGTTGAAATAACTCATCATCACCACGCCGTTCAAGACCGCAATCCCCAGCAGTGCGATAAATCCGACCGAGGCCGGCACCGACAGATACTCGCCGGTCAACCATAACGCCACCACACCGCCGATCAAGGCAAACGGAATATTGGACAGCACCATCGCCGCCTGTCCGGCCGAACGGAAGGTGGAGAACAGAATCATAAAGATCAATACCAGTGCAACCGGCACCACAATGCTGAGACGTTCGGCGGCACGCTGCTGGTTCTCGAATTCCCCACCCCACACAAAGTAATAGCCTGCTGGCGTCTGCAGCTGCGCCGCCTTGGTTTTGGCCTCTTCCACAAAGCTTACCAGGTCACGTCCGCTGACATTGGCGACCACCACGGAGAAGCGTTTTCCGAGCTCACGCTTGACCGCCACCGGGCCGTCCACTTCCTGCACCTCTACGACCTGATTCAGCATAATGCTCTCACCGTTGTCGAGTACAATCGGCTGATTCAAAAAGGCCATTTTCGAGGCACGCTGTGCCGCATCGGCACGGATCAGTAACGGCACCTGACGGTTCCCCTGATAAATCACACTTAAACGCATGCCTTCCAGATAAGCGCGCAGGCGCGCTTCCAAGTCGTTCACCGACAGGCCGAGGCGTCCGGCTTTCAGTGCATCGACTTTCAACTGCAGGTATTTCATGCCGTCGTTCTGCGAGGTGAACACGTCTTCAGCGCCGTCGATGGTCTCCACCAGCGCCGCCATTTTCTCGGCCAAGGCACTGAGTTCAGCCGCGTCGTCGCCGAAAATTTTGATGGCCACGTCACCGCGCGCACCGGTCAACATCTCGTCGACGCGCATCTGAATAGGTTGGGTAAAGGCGTAGTTAATGCCCGGAAACTGGCTTTCCAATACCTGACGAATCTCCTCGATCAGTTCGTCTTTGGTTCGCATACGCCAGCTATCCTGCGGTTTGAGCACAAGGAAAGTATCCGTGTCGTTCAAACTCATCGGGTCCAGACCCAATTCATCCGAACCCAGGCGCGCCACAATGCGCTCCACCTCAGGGACCTGCTGCAACAATGCCTGCTGGATTTTCATGTCCAGATCACGCGAGGCTTCCAAAGAAACCGACGGAACTTTCTCGATCTGCACAATCAGGTCGCCCTCGTCCATTTGCGGCATAAAGGTCTTACCCACCTGCGTGTAGAGCACGCCGGCCAGCACTAGCGCCGCGACCGCCGCTCCCAGCACCAACTTGTCATGCGCCAGCGCCCACATCAGCAACGGGCGATAACCTTGCGAGACCTTGCGCATCAGCCACGGCAACTCGTGCGACGGTTTGCCGAGAATAAACGAGGCAATCACCGGAATAATCGTCAGCGACAACAGCAGCGCGCTGCCCAACGCAAACACAATCGTCAAGGCCACCGGCACAAACAGTTTGCCCTCCAGCCCCTGCAACGTCAGCAACGGCAGGAACACGATCATGATAATGCCGATACCCGAAATCACCGGCACCGCCACTTCCTGCAGCGCGCGGTAAATAATATGCAGTTTAGGCAAACGGCCATGATGCAGGTGCGCCTCTTTGGCCTGATGGGTGACGATGTTTTCGACCACCACCACGGCGGCATCCACCAGCATCCCGATGGCAATCGCCAGACCGCCCAACGACATCAGGTTGGCCGACAACCCGAACCAGTTCATAAAAATAAAGGTCATCAACGCCGCCAGCGGCAATACCAGCGCCACGGTGACGGCAGCACGCACATTGCCCAAAAACAGCAGCAGCAACAGAATGACCAGCACCACCGCTTCAACCAACGCTTTGGAAACGGTTTCAATCGCTTTGTCGATCAGATGGCCGCGATCATAGAAAATATCCACACTGATGCCTTTCGGCAAAGCGGGTTTCAGCGCTTCCAGTTGGGCACGCACCGCCTTGATGACATCGCTGGTATTGGCGCCGCGCAGGCCGATGACCAAGCCTTCAACCGCTTCGGCCTTGCCGTTTTGCGTTACCGCGCCGTAACGCGTCAGCGATTCGATACGCACCTGCGCAATGTCGCGCACGCGGATCACCTGCTCACCGCGCGTCGCCACGACGATGGCGCCGATATCCTCCAGCGAATTCAAATTGCCGATACTGCGCACCAGCAACGCCTCTTCGCCCTGCGTCAGCCGCCCGGCGCCATCATTGCGGTTGTTGTCGCGCAGCGCCGTTTCCAAGGCGTCGAAAGGAATCTGCATGGCCGCCATCTTAAGGCTGTCCGGCACCACGGCAAAGACCCGCGCCTCACCACCCAACGCATTCACATCGGCAACACCAGGCACAGCACGCAATGCCGGGCGGATGACCCAATCCAGCAGGTCGCGTTTTTCCATATTGTTGAGGGTGTCGCCTTCGATGGTGAACATGAAAATGTCGCCCAACGGGGTCGCCATCGGCGCAATCCCGCCGGATATGCCCTCCGGCAGTTCCACGCCGGCCAGACGTTCGGCAATCTGCTGACGCGCCCAATAGATATCGGTGCCTTCCACAAAATCGATGGTGATGTCGGCGATGCCGTATTTACCCATAGAGCGCAGCATCTGCTGCTTGGGCACACCCAGCAGCTCCATCTCGATCGGCACGATAATGCGCGATTCGACTTCGGACGGCGTCATGCCCGGCGCTTTCATAATGATTTTAACCTGTGTCGGCGACACATCCGGAAAGGCGTCGATCGGCGTTTTCTGAAACGCCATCCAGCCCGCACCGATCAACCCCACCGCCAACAGCAGCGCCATCATGCGCTGCGCCAGAAAGAAACTCATAAAACGTGACAACATGAGACTTACTCTCCCGCTTCGGTTTGTGCAGCCATGACCGACAACATGGCAGCCGTTCCCATGCTCAACACGCTCCAGCGCTCAATATCCACAGGGGCGTCATCCATAAAGGTCACCACCGCGGTTTTCCCGGGCTGTTCCACCGCCTCCACCGCCAGCGGGCGTATCTGGGCAGAATCGAGCGGCGAACGCATAAACAGCGTGGTCTGTCCATCGACATTGGTGAGCGCGCTTAACGGCACGGCGAAATGGCGGCCTGCCGTCACCTCGTTAATAAAACTCACCTCCACCAGCGCGCCCACCGTCAGCTGTAACTGCGGATTAGGGAAACGACAATGCACCTCCACCTGTTGCGTCAACGGATCCGCCTGATGGCTGATATAAGCAATCTCCCCGACAGTGCCTTGCTGCAGCAAACGCGCTGCCTGACCGACATGCAGTGTTTTAGCGACCTCGATCGGCACATTGACCCCGGCTACCAGCATGTCGAGCTCGGCAAATTTGGCGACCGGTTCGCCCGCCTGCAAACGCGTGCCGGCGCTGAGACTCAATTCAAACAGTTCGCCGTCAGCCGGCGCACGAATGGCAATAATCGGCGACTGCAGGCGGTTAGCGTTTTGCAGACGGGTCAGCGCCTCTTCCGCCATCCCCATCAGCAACAGGTCCTGCGATTGCTGTTGGGCCTGCTGCTTCAATTTGGTCACCTGCGACTCCGCCGACTGCAGCTGCTTCTGCGACACGCTGCCGGCCTGAATCAGCTTGCGTGCACGGCTCACTTCGGCCTCGGCCACGACCAGCTCGCTTAACGTCGCCAGATAGGTTTTCTGCAACTTCAGCAGTTCGGCGCTCTGCAACTCCACAATCGCTTCCCCGGCTTTGACCGCACCATGAACTTTTAGAATGCGTGTCACCAAGCCATCCACCGGTGTGGCCAATAATTGAATATGCGGTGCCGGCAGCGATAACAGGGCCGGATAGCCATAGGAGGTCACGCTGTCTGCCGGTTTGAGTTCGGTAAACGCCATACCCATCGACAGTTGCTGGGAGGACGACAGCTGCAAACCCTGCGGGGCGCTGAAAGCCACATGACTCCACACTAGGCCGCCAAGTAACGGAGCGGCCAGGGCAATTCCCCACAAGGGGCGTTTGATGCGGCTGGAAATCTGATTGATAAAATGACGATTGTGCATAATTCTGTCCTAAGCTATGTTCAATTGACCGGCTCCGGCGCGTTTGCATCGCCACGCCAGCCGGCCTGTTGAGTTTCTAAAAACGTGTTCTCAAAGAGACATCAAGAAGCGCTGAAATTCAGTTCCAATCCCAGCGCCTGGCGCAATCTTGCAGTGGCCTGCCCCACGGCTACCGCCTGCAGGTCATCGTCCAGCAGAGCCTGCAACATCTGCGACTGCACCTGTAACAACGTCTGGATGGGGGTTTCTCCAAGGGCGTAGGCCTGTTCGGCCATGCTCAGGGCCTGCGCATTGACCTCGCGTTGCCGCCCGGTCAGTTTCAATAGCGCCTGCTCTTGCTGCAATCCCTGTTGCGCCAGCATCGCTTCGTTAGACAGTTGCTGCTGTGTTTTCTGCAGGGCGATTTGCTGCGCGCTGACCACCTGTTGCTGCTCTTGTTGGGTCGTCTGATAGCTCGCCGATTTGCCCAGCGGCAGACGCATCTGCACAATCAGGCTGGTGCGTGCCGCGGTGGCGTCATCCTCTTCCGCTTTGGCGCCGACAAAAAGATTGGGTTTGGTTTGTGTCTGATTCAACACTACCCGCTGCTGCGCCTGTGCCTGCTGCAACTGCTGCTCGGCCCACTGCGATTGGGGATGTTGTGCCAACAGCGCATTCAAATCGCCGTTTTGCGCGGGGAGGCTTTCTTCGATTTGCAGCGGCAACGCGTCGAACCCGCTCCAGTAGTGGTACTCGGCCAGGCGCTGCTGATAAGCGTTATAGGCCGCCAAGGTCTGTTTTTCGGCGGCAAGCAGCTCTTTTTGCACCAGTACCGCATCCATTTTCGGGACCTCGCCATTTTCGGCCGAGGCGCTCACTTTATCCGCCAACGCCGCAATCAGTCCCTGATTCTGCTGCAGGCGCTGCCATTGCACTTCGGCCCGCTTGAGTTCCCACACCAGCCGGCGCGTCAGCGCAGCCGCCTGCCATTGCAGCAGTTTGGCATAACGTTCACCGTGTTGCTGGTAGCTCTCGCCAAGCTGCTGATAAGCGTGGCTCTGGTCCAGGGACAAATCAAAATCGACGCCGCTTTCCCAGCTTTTGAAGCCGGTATGATCGGTCATGGCATCGTTTTCGTGGCGCACCGTCAAATTCACGCCATTGGCAAACCAGGCCTCGCCGGCCTGACGGTAGCGATTGGACAAGGCTTCGAACTGCGGGATTTCCTGCTGATCAGGTTGTTTGGCCATCACCGCCTGCCACACGCTTTGCAGTGAATCGGGCGTTTGCGCAGCGGCGTTGAAGGACATCAGCCCCCCTAAAACCAACGCCATCGGTCGCAGGGCACAAAATAACGGTTTGAGAATCGGCATAGCACACTCCATTATGGGAATTTTGATTCATTCCCGCCTACTCTACAAAAGCAAGCTGAAATGAAACTGAAATGTACTTACA
>JACXUQ010000518.1 GCA_014763835.1 Thiotrichales bacterium | reverse complement strand
CTTCCCGGAAATCACCCTGATTGTCGACTCCGGCATCGGCAAACCGTCGCACGCCATTCAGGCGATGGAGATGGGGGTGGATGCGATTCTGCTGAACACTGCCGTGGCGCACGCGCACCAGCCGGTGAAAATGGCGCAGGCGTTTGCCAAGGCAATCGAAGCCGGCCGTTTGGCCTATGAAGCCGGCCCTATGTCCGAACGTTCTACCGCCAGCCCGAGCACACCAACATTGGATCAGCCTTTCTGGCATCAGGTTAATGTAGGGTGAATGATGGCTCCTAATCACACAAAACGCCCGATTCTGTGGACCATTGCCGGTTCCGATTGCAGCGGCGGCGCCGGCATCCAGGCGGATGTCAAAACCGGCCATGCCCTGGGCATGGAAGTCTGCACGCTGATGACCGCCAATACGGTGCAGAATTCGCAGATGCTCACAGGCATCAATGCTGTGCCCGTCAGCGTGTTGCAACAGCAATTCGACCTGCTGCTTGCCGACAAGCCACCGGCAGCCGTCAAAATCGGCATGATTGCCAGCAATGAACAACTGCATTGGTTAATCGGCACACTCGAAACACTGAAAAAAAACTCAACAGGCCGGGTACAGGTGGTATGGGATCCGGTACTCAAAGCAAGCGTCGGCCAGCCGCTGCATCTTGAACTTTTCGATACCAAGCTGCTGCAACAGCTGTTGCAATCGGTCGATGTCGTCACCCCCAACTGGCCGGAAGCCATGTTTCTCAGTGGACAGCATAGCGGCACCCCTGAAAGCTGGGCCCAGTCGCTTATGCATAAGGGCGCACCGGCGGTGCTGGTCAGCGGAGGACATGGAGAGGATAACGACAAGATAATCACCGACCACTGTTTCTTCGCCGAACAGGCTATCTGCTGCGTGACGCCTTTATCCAGGCGCAAGCCTTTATGAACAAAGCGTTTGCGCTGTGTCCGCCCGACCAGCACTACTACGGCGCGGTGATTCAACCCTGCTGGCCTGTTGAAAAAACGTTTTATCCACAGGTTATCATGAACGAGGCCATGCGAGCTGTGGCCGAGCAGGGTTTTCCCAAATTGGGCACCCAAAAACTCGGTTTGTATCCGGTTGTCGGTTCGGTAGCATGGCTGGAAAAACTCATGCCGCTCGGTCTTGAAATCATTCAGCTACGCCTGAAAAATCAAACGGAAGTTGAATTGCGTACATCAATTCAACAGGCCGTCACACTGGCTAAAGAACATCCGCACTGTCGTCTGTTTATCAACGACCACTGGCAACTGGCAATCAAATACGGCGCTTACGGCGTACATTTGGGACAGGAGGATTTGCAGGCGCTTTCCAAATCGGAACTGCAAACCATCCAGCAATCCGGCATCCGTCTGGGTATCAGCACCCACGGCGCTTACGAGTTTGTGTTGTCGCAACAGATCAAACCGAGCTATCTGGCTATCGGTGCCATCTTTCCAACGCGCACCAAAGATATGACCGGACAGATTCAGGGCGT
>JACXUQ010000084.1 GCA_014763835.1 Thiotrichales bacterium | reverse complement strand
GCCGTCAACGCCTACGACAAAGCCATTGCCAACTACAAGAACCTGCCGTTTGTGCCCGACGTTAAAGCGGATTTGCAGGATCACGTCACCCAAAAAAGTCTGGACGGCCTGTTCTACTATCTGGCACAGCAGGAGCAGGCAATCCGCCAGGATCCGGCCAAGCAAACCACCGAACTGCTAAAACGCGTTTTTGGTAATACCCAGTAAGAGAGAGTGTTCACCGGATGAAATGGATTAAATCGTTTTTAATCGGATTGCTGCTGTTAAACGGCAGCGCTTGCGTCAATACCCAGACCACTAAAGAAGGCGTGGTCGGCATCAAGCGCCAACAGCTTATGCTGCTCTCCTCGCAGGAGATGACGCAGGGCGCCAACCAGGCTTATGACGCCATTCTCAAAGAGGCCCAAGAAAAGAAAACGCTCAACACCGATGCGGCCATGCTCAAGCGCATCCGCGCGATCGCCCAACGCCTGATTCCGCAGACCGCCGTGTTCCGCAAAGACGCCCCGGCGTGGGATTGGCAGGTCAACCTTATCAAATCCGACCAACTCAACGCCTGGTGCATGCCCGGCGGTAAAATCGCCTTTTACACCGGCATTATCCAAAAACTCGCGTTAACGGATGATGAAATCGCCGCGATTATGGGGCACGAGATGTCCCATGCGCTGCGCGAACACGGCCGCGAACGCGCCTCCGAAGCACAACTGACGCAAATCGGTCTGACCGCCCTGCAAGTCTTTACCGGCATACAGGGCCCGGCGCTGGATGTCACCGCCATAGCCCTCAATGTCACCTTGACCCTGCCCAACAGCCGCACCCACGAAACCGAAGCCGACCGCATGGGTGTTGAACTCGCGGCGCGCGCCGGCTACAACCCTTATGCGGCGGTGAATGTGTGGCAGAAGATGAGCAAAATGGGCAACGGCGGTACGCCGGAAATCCTCAGCACCCACCCGGCGCCCGATAACCGCATCAAAGACTTGAAAAAGTACGCCCAGAAAGTCGAAGGGCTTTATTTGAAAGCCAAGAAGTAGAAAAAGAGAAACGTCATTTTGGCCTGAAAAAACTCAACAGGCCGGGTCATAGCGCGGTTAACGCAAGCGCTCGCCGCTTTGGGCGTCCCAGATTTGGGTGGGTTGCGCCAACGCACCCAGCGCCCCTTCCAAACAGAAGACCTGGTCGGCAAACACCCTTTTCACCTCATCACAGGATTTGGCCGGCGGTTGCGTCGAGAGATTGGCGCTGGTGGAAACAACCGGCTGGCCAAACGCTGCGCATAACGCCTGCACCAACGGATGCGCCGACACGCGGATTGCCACGGTATCGCGTCCGCCGGTAATCCATTCCGGCAGCGCCTGTTTCAACGGCAACACCCAGGTGACCGGACCGGGCCAGGTCTGCAGCACCTTGTGCTCCCACGGCATACCCGCCAACTGTACATACTCGTCAATTTGCGCCACCGAAGCGGCCACCAGAATCACCCCTTTTTCCATCGGCCGCTGCTTCACGTGAAACAGTTTCTGCACCGCCGCTTCGTTGAACGGGTCGCACCCCAAGCCGTAAACCGCTTCGGTGGGATAGGCAATCACCTCTCCCTGGCGCAATAGCGCCACTGCTTTTTGCAGGTCTTCAATCGACAAAAGAGAAACGCTATCGGACATCAATGACTGCCCAAATGAAAGCCGGAACCCCAACCCCACTTCTGCAAAGCGGCTTCAGCGGCATGCAGGGCGTTTTCGGGCAGATTCAAAAAGGCTTGCGCCTCTTCAAAATAACGTTCCAGCTCCTTGGTGAGAAAAGGGTCTGAAAACACCTTGAACACCAGATAGTTGGCGATGCGGTTGGTGGCAACCATCTGCGCCGCTTTGGGATCAAACGAAGCGACTTCGAGCAGATTGTCGTGGTGATGAAACACAATGCTGCGGTACAGCAGATTGCCCAGATTCCAGCGTTTGGCAATCAACCCGCCGACAAAGGTGTGCGCCGTCTGGTAATGGGCTTCTTCGTCACGATAGGCGCTCAATGGGCAATCCAACTGGCGGCTGAAATAGGTCTGCGCGTAGTTTTCAGGGGCGTAACGCATCATGTAAAGCGCACCGACATCCTGCATAAACTCGCCAGATACGCCTCGCAGCGCCCCAGCCCGTAAATCCAGTGTGACAGTTCCGCCGAGGCGATGCCGGCGCGCATACTGTGCAGCACCACCTTGTGGTCTGTTTCGGAAGTGGGCAGGTTTTTAATGAGGTAACCACTCAGAAACAGATAACGGATATCGTTAAGCCCCAGCAGATGCACCGCGCTGGTAGCATCCAGAATCAGGTCGTCTTCAACGCGGTTAAGCACGCGGTTGGCCAGCCCCAGAAATTCGCCCAACACTTCCGGGTTATGCGACAGAAGCCGCACCACCTCGGCGGTATTGGGGTTGTCCAGCATCGCCTCCAACTCAAGAATTTCCGGCGGGATGCTGTGCAGCCTGATCTGCTTGATAATCTGCTTGGCTTGCTCAACCTTATCCTTCATATCCATGCATCCGCACTCCTGATATTAACGCCCGCCACCCGGCCTGTTGAGTTTTAAAACGGTGTTTTCTGGTGAAGTTGCAGCACGCGCTTGAAGACATTCGGGTCTTTGATTTGGGTCATCTCGCCCTCTCTTGGAATATGCTTGTCTTTGAGGCGTGACAGGAAGAAACGCAATGCCGCCAGGCGCAATGCCGCCGGCCAGGCATCTTGCTCGGCAGCGCTCAACGGACGCTGCTGTTTGTAGGCGTTGACCATCTCTTCCATGCGCTCTGCATCAAACTCGATCTGCGCCGGATTGTCATGGTGGATGCGGCACCAGTCGTTGACCATCACCGCCAAATCGTACAGCAAAGCGCTGTTACAGGCGTAATAGAGGTCGATAATGCCGGACAGTTGGTCGCCGTCAAACAGGGCGTTGTCGCAGAACAGGTCGGCGTGGATCACCCCTTGCGGCAACGCCTGCCAATCGAAGTTGCTTTGGAAATTCAGTTCATTGGCAATCAGCTGCTTCTCGTCTTCCGGCAAAAACTTCTCGATCAACGCAAAAGTCGATTGCATCCAGTCCAAACCGCGGTCGTTGGCGCGGAACTGTTCAAAATCGGTGCCGGCCTGGTGAAAACGCGCCAGTTGTTCGCCCATCACCGCGCATTGCGCCACCGAAGGGTGATCCACCCCGCCGCCATTCAATCTTTCCACCAAAGCGGCCGGCTTGCCGTACAGCTCTTTCAGATAACCGCTGGACAAAGTCGGAATCGGATGCGCCGTGGGGATATGGTGCTCCGCCATAAACGCCATGATATTGAGGAAATAAGGCAGTTCTTCAAAAGTATGATGTTCGAAAATGGTCAATACGAAACGCCGGGTTTCGCCGTTGAGCGTGGTGTTCACAAAATAGTTGGTGTTTTCGATCCCGGCGCTGATGCCGCTGAAAGATTCCAGTTCGCCCACTGCATAATCTTCTAAAAAAAGCTTGAGCTGGGATTCGTCAACAACAGTATAAACAGACATAAAAGCGTCTCTTGCACAGGACCTTGCGGTGGCGCTTTAACAGCGGGTTGGCGCAAAGCCCTCAATGAATTGAAAATTTGGTTAAAATACGTCGAAGGATTTTACCATAACAGGCCCCAAAATGACCGAATCGAATATGCAACTCACCACCAATCCCGAAAGCCCGTTTATTCTGGTGGATGGTTCCTCCTACCTGTTCCGCGCCTTTCACGCGCTGCCGCCATTGACCAACTCCAAAGGCCAGGCCACCGGGGCGATTTTCGGGGTGGTGAATATGCTCGGCAAGCTCATCGAACAGTATCAGCCGGAGAAGATGGCGGTGGTGTTCGACGCCAAGGGTAAAACCTTCCGCCACGAGATGTACCAGGAATACAAGGCGCACCGCCCGCCCATGCCCGAAGAGCTGGGCAGCCAGATTGCGCCTTTGCAGGAGATCGTCAAAGCAATGGGCCTGCCGCTGTTGGTGATTGAAGGGGTCGAAGCGGACGATGTCATCGGTACTTTGGCGCGCCAGGCGACTGAAAGTGAACACGATACGCTGATTTCCACCGGCGACAAAGACATGGCGCAGCTCGTCAACGAACACGTCACGCTAATCAACACCATGAACGACCAGCTTTCCACGCCGGAAACCGTGTTGGAAAAGTTCGGCGTGCGGCCCGATCAGATTATCGATTACCTCGCACTGGTCGGCGACAGCGCCGACAATATTCCCGGCATCCCTAAATGCGGTCCGAAAACGGCGGTGAAATGGCTGCAATCACACCAGAACATCGACCGTTTGATGGAAAACGCCAGCCTCATCGGCGGCAAAATCGGCGAAAACCTGCGCGACAATCTCGAACAGCTGAAACTGTCACGCCAACTGACCACCATCAAAACCGACTGCGACCTGCCGGTACATCTGGACGACATTAACCGCCAGCCGCCCGATTTGGCGCGTTTGCAGGAGTTGTTTGCCGAATACGAATTCAAAACCTGGCTGAATCAGGTCATGGCGGGGCACGCGCCCTTCTCCAAATCCAACGGTGCCAAAGCGCACAGCCAGACCATTACCAAAAAGAACGGCAGCAATCCGGCCAGCGTCGCCGCCAAAGCCAACCAACCGGCTGAAATGGCACATAGACAAACTGCTGCGATTGACCCTTCAAGCTACGAAACGGTGTTCACCGAAGCGCAGTTTGAAAACTGGCTGCAACGCCTGCAAAAGGCCGACCTGTTCGCCATCGACACCGAAACCACCTCGCTGGATACCATGGAAGCGCAGATTGTCGGCGTCTGTCTGGCCGTGGCCGAAGGCGAAACCCACCTGGCGTGTTATATTCCGTTGGCGCACGATTACGAAGGCGCGCCGGCGCAACTTAACCGCGAGAGCGTTCTCGCCCAACTCAAACCGCTTTTGGAGGACACAAATGTCGCCAAGTGCGGCCAAAACCTCAAATACGACTGGCATGTGCTGCAAAATCACGGCATTACCATGCGCGGCATGCGTTTTGACACCATGCTCGAATCCTATGTATTGAACAGTGTGGCCACGCGCCACAATATGGATGACCTGGCGCTCAAATACCTGAACCACCGCACCATCCATTTCGAGGAAATTGCCGGCAAAGGCGCTAAACAGCTGACATTCAATCAGATCGATATCGACACCGCTGCGCCTTACGCCGCCGAAGACGCCGATGTGACCCTGCGCCTGCACCAGACGCTGTGGACGCAGCTGCAGGCCGAACCGAGCCTGCAAAAAGTGCTCACCGATATCGAAATGCCGCTGATGCCGGTTTTGGCGCACATGGAACGCAACGGTGTGCTGCTGGACACCGCCAAACTCGCCGAACAGAGCGAAGAGATCAGCCACAAGCTGGCCAAACTGGAACAGCAGGCGCACCTGATGGCCGGCGAGGTCTTCAACCTCAACTCCTCCAAACAGTTGCAGGTCATTCTATTTGAAAATCTCGACCTGCCGGTGTTGAAAAAAACCCCGAAAGGACAGCCTTCCACCGCGGAACCGGTATTGGTGGAACTGGCCGAACAAGGCCACGAACTGCCGACACTGATTCTGGAATACCGCAGTCTGGCGAAACTCAAATCGACCTATACCGATGCGCTGCCCAAGCAGATCAACGCCCGTACCGGCCGCGTGCATACCTCCTATCAGCAAGCGGTGGCCTCGACCGGTCGCCTCTCCTCCACCGAGCCGAACCTGCAGAATATTCCGGTACGCTCTGAAGAAGGCCGCCGTATCCGCCAGGCGTTTATCGCCCGCCCCGGCTACAAGATTGTAGCCGCCGACTACTCGCAGATCGAATTGCGCATCATGGCGCATCTTTCCGGTGATACCGGCCTGTTGAACGCCTTTGCCCACGGGCAGGACATCCACCGCGCCACCGCCGCGGAGATTTTCGGCATGCCGCTCGATGCCGTCACCTCGGAGCAGCGCCGCAGCGCCAAAGCGGTCAACTTCGGCCTGATCTACGGTATGTCGGCGTTCGGGCTGGCCAAACAGCTGAATGTGGGGCGCAATCTCGCGCAGGAGTACATCAACCTCTATTTTGCGCGCTATCCGGGCGTGCTGACCTATATGGAAACCACCAAAGAAAACGCCAAGGCCAAGGGATATGTCGAAACCCTGATGGGTCGCCGTTTGTACCTGCCCGACAT
>JACXUQ010000083.1 GCA_014763835.1 Thiotrichales bacterium | reverse complement strand
AAACGGTTGCGTGAATTGAGCATAAAGCCCTCCACACTGGTTATATTGGGCGGACGGTACATCGCCGTCAGCGGATAATGCACCGCCAGCCAGTTACCCACCAACTCCCAGGCACCGATATGCGGCCCGAGAAAAATCACGCCGCGCCCTTCGGCAATGGCAGCCTCAAGCAGCTCCCGCCCTTTGACCTCCTTGACCAACGGCAACAGTTTGTCGGCCGGCCAGCACCACATCGGTCCCAGCTCGGCGGTCGCCACACCGAGCTGCAACAGGCTCTCACGGCTGAGTTGGCGCCGCTCCGCCGCATTTAACTGCGGAAAAGCCGCCTGAATATTGCGTTCGGTCACCTGTTTATTGCTGTTGGGAAGCCACCACAATAACCGCCCGATCAAGCGCCCCAATCCGCGGTTCAGCGACAACGGCAACCACCCTAAGAAACGTACCAGCCCGATCAGCAAGGCGCCTTTGAGTCGGTCGCCCCACCCGGCCTGTTGAGTTTTTTCGGCCGTTTTTTTGCGCGGCTTGCTCACCCGATCGTCTCCTCGGTTGCCTCGTCATCCACCTCGTCCTCTCCTGTAAGATGCGCCAAACCCGCATGATTATCGTCGGCAATCAGCGGTTGCATCGCCGTCCACAAATTGGCGTAAAGATGCTTGTTCTTCTTCTCCTGCTCCAACAGCAGTGCCTTGGTTTCGGCGCGCGCTTGCGGTTTGGCATAGCAGGCCGGGCAGTTATCGGGAATCACCGGCAGGTTGGCGGCTTTGGCGAAATCGCGCGTCTGGTTTTCGCGCACGCGCACCAGCGGGCGGATAATGCGGATATCGCCGTCGTCGTTGAGATAGTGCGCTTTCATGGTACGCAACTGGCCGGCGTTAAAGGCCGACATAATGAAACTTTCCGCCAGGTCGTCGAGATGCTGCGCCAGCGCCAAGACGTTATAACCTTCGCGGCGACATACGGTATAGAGTTTACCGCGTTTCTGGCGCGCGCAGAAACTGCAGAAGGAATCGCCCTTCATATGCTGGTTGGCGAGCGCCACCAAGTCTTCGGCCTCGTAAAAATAGGGCACGCCCAGCTTGGCGACCCACTCTTTCAGCGGCGACGGATCAAACCCCGGAATTTCGGGGTCGATGGTGCAGGCGGCCAACTCGAACTTGATCGGCGCATGACGCTGCAGATGTTTCAGAATCACCAGCAACGCCAACGAATCCTTACCGCCGGACAACCCCAGCAAAACCCGGTCGCCGTCGCGCAGCATATTGAACTGCGCCATGGCCCGTCCTACCGGCTTCATTATCGCCTTGGGCGGAATAATCCAGTCTTTGGTGCGCTCTTTTTTACTGGGTTTGGCCGCTCCCTCCATGTCCGGGGTGCTAGCCAGAGCCGTTTGTTCGACCATAATCTTGCTGTGTCCTTTGCCTTTGGTTGAATCCTTATCGCGCGGAATGAATTTTGAGCAATTCCAAAATCGCCTTGCGCCACGCTTCTGCCAGTGCAGGATGTTTGACTACGGATTGCAACAACAGCCACTCTTTCTCGTTATGGTGGTAGAGTTTGGCGCGATACAGATCGTAACCCGTGATGCAACTGAAGGTGCGCCCCAACGCTTCATCATCGCGCCAGCGCAGCGTTTCTACCGCGCCCACATTAATGGATTCGACTCGCATACGCCCCCTTTGTAGCGCTTATCCGCAACACTCTTGCGCCGCCTTACATCAGGCGAAGAGCGTCGGCAGGTTTTTATAGAGGATAAAGGCACCCATCAGAATCAGGAAAACAGCAAAGCCTTTTTTGAGCTGTTCCTGATTAACTTTACTACTGATTTTATGTCCAAGCCAGCCGCCGATTACGCCAATCACCGAGAAAAGACCGATGACCCCCCAATCGAGCGTCAGATTCAATGTTTTCAACACCGACAGGTACTCGATAAAACCGGCAAAGGATTTGACCGCAATAATCACCAGACTGGTACCCACCGCCAGACGCATCGACAAACCGCCCAGCAACACCAACGCCGGGATAATCAGGAAGCCACCGCCCACGCCGACCAGACCGGTCACGGCTCCCACAACAAAACCGTCCAAGGCGATTTTATACATGGCACGCTCGACCTGCTCACCTTCGTTGAGTTTCATCGGCTTATACATCAGGTAGGCCGCACTCAACATCAGCACCGCAAAAATAAGCATCTGCAGCGCATCGGCAACGTAGTGCGCCAGCCAGGCCCCGGCCACAGCACCGCCCATTCCGGGAATCCCGAAAAGAACGACGGTGCGCCATTTAACCAGTTGCTGTCGGGCATATGGAATCGCCGAGAAGACACTGATGACGCCGACAATCATCAACGAGCTGGCAATGGCCACCTTGGTTTCCTGCCCCACCAGATAGGTCAGTACCGGCACGGTCAGAATCGAACCGCCCGAACCCAGTAAACCCAGGGTAATGCCGATAAATAGTGCGCCAATCCAAGCTAATAACATCTTCTTTCCTTACAACTTATGATTTACGTTTCAGAAATACGCCGCTTTCGATATGGTGAGTATAAGGGAACTGATCAAACAGCGCCGTTTCCATGACCTCATGCGTTTGCAAAATGCTTTCCAAATCACGCGCCAGCGTTTCCGGATTACAGGAGATATAGAGAATATGCTCATACTCCGTCACCATGTTACGCGTCAGATCGTCCAAACCGGCGCGCGGCGGGTCGACCAGAATGGCTTGAAAATCGTAACTCGCCAAATCCACCGATTGCAGGCGATTAAACGCCTTGCCGGCCAAGGCTTCGCTGACCTCTTCGGCGGCCATTTTGATAATCGTCAGGTTTTCTACCTGATTGGCGGCGATATTAAACTGCGCCGAGGCCACCGAGGTTTTGGAAATTTCCGTTGCCAATACACGGCGGAACCGGTCGGCCAACGCAATCGAAAAATTGCCGTTACCGCAGTAAAGCTCGATCAAATCGCCCTGACCGTCCAGATATTTGCCGGCCATGCTGCGCGCCCAGCCGAGCATCTGCTGCGCCACATAGGCATTAGGCTGGGTGAAGCTGTTTTCCACCTGCTGGTAGATAAAGGTTTTATTGTCCACCGTCAACCGTTCGACCACATAGTCGTTGTCTTTAAGGATTTTCTGTTTGCGCGCCCGCCCGATCACATGCGTAATCGGCAACTGCGCTTTCAAACGCGCCACCGAATCTGACCAGGCCGGGTCCTCTTCAATCGGACGGCGGTAAATCAACGTGACCAGCATCTCGCCGCTCAGAGTCGCCAGAAAATCGACCTGAAAAAGTTTGTGGCGCAGTGCGGCATCCGCATTGATCGCCGCCATCAATTCGGGCATGAGGTTGTCAATCGCCTCAATCGCCATCGGACAACGATCCACGCGCACCTTCTGCTTGCTGTCGCCGTCAAACATAATATAAAAGGATTCGTCCCCCTCATGCCAAACGCGGAACTCCGCGCGCGCACGATAGTGCTGCGGCGGCGAAGCAAAAACGATCATATCGGTTTCCACAGGCAACAGCGCCTGCAAACGTGCCACTTTATGGTCAAGTTGCGTTTGATATTCTTCAGGAAAAACTTGGCAGAGCATAGACGTTCCAACTACATGAGGCCACCGCCTTCTTTGCAAAGGCTTTCGCGACACCCGGCTATTTAAAAATCGCTTATTATAACAATTACCTGGCGCCATTGAGACGAACTTGCCGCCGGATAGCATCGCCTGACGCTACACAGCAAAAAAACCGTCGATTCAGCCGCCTGCGCCGTGGCATTTAAAAAAATAAGCATTTATACTTGAGAGCTTTCTCAAACTCCTTAACCCCAGCGGAAACCACCATGCGAGAAGATGTTTTTTTAATTATCGACGACCAGAAATCCATCGCCCTGTTTTTAAAAAATCAACTCGAACAACTCAGTCCACTGCCCGTTCTGACCTGCCACAGTCTGGCTGAAGCCAAAGCGGTACTCAATACCGACATCAATGTGGTGGTCTGCTTAAGCGATTTACACCTGCCGGACGCACCGCGCGGCGAAGCCATTGATCTGCTCAACAGCCGTCATATCACCACCGTGGTACTGACCGGCAGCTACAGTGAAGAGATTCGCAAGGAGATGTTCCAGAAAAAGGTCGCCGACTACGTAATCAAAGATAACCCTTCGTCAATCCGTTACGCCTTGCAGACCGTTATCACCCTCTATAAAAACGCCCAACGCACCTTGTGGATTCTGACTTCCGGCCAATCGGCCTACAGCAACAAACTCGTCGGACTGTTACGCATCCACCGCTTTCAGGTCAAACTGTTCGAGTCGCCCGAAGAACTGTCCACCCAACTGGCAAAATCACAGCCCGATCTGATTCTGCTTGAGGATGTGGACAACATCCACCACAACAATATCTATGAATTCATCAACAAGGTCCGCGAACGCTTCAGCCAGAACCAGCTGCCGATGATGGCCTGCGAACCGAGCGAGAACATCGCTACCGCCATTAAAATGATGAAATACGGCGTCAACGATTT
Organism: Thiotrichales bacterium; assembly: GCA_014763835.1. Taxonomy (GTDB): domain Bacteria; phylum Pseudomonadota; class Gammaproteobacteria; order Thiomicrospirales; family Thiomicrospiraceae; genus Thiomicrorhabdus. The sequence goes on along the minus strand of JACXUQ010000083.1, from coordinate 1,682 downwards.
CTTCAACACCACCTTCACGGCGGAAGAGCTCTATGTGCGCATCAAGCAGAACATCGATCACGCCTGTGCCTACAACGAAATCGAATACATCTCGCAGCGCGATGCGCTGACCGGCGCTTACAACCGCGGCTATTTCTTCAAGCAAGGCCATGTGCTTTTCAATCAGCTAAAGCAGATGCGCAAATACTTTTTTGTGGTCATGGCCGATATCGACCACTTTAAACTGGTGAATGACAACCACGGCCATCAGAAAGGCGACGAAGCGATTATCTTTATGGCAGACACCCTGCAAACCGTCTTTGCCGACTTTCTGGTGGCGCGCTTTGGCGGCGAGGAGTTCTGTGTATTGGGCGAAGCCAAGGATGCCACGCAGATTGAAGCACTCTGTGAACAATTAAGAGCCAAAGTTGAAGCGGAATCGCAACAAAAAGTCGGCATTCCGTTTACCGTGAGCCAAGGCCTGACTTTTTCGGGTGACGACCTGGAAGGCGCCATTGCACGCGCCGACAAAGCCTTGTACCGCTCCAAGGAACAGGGCCGCAACCGCGTCAGTGTCGAGTTTTAACGTTCAGATCGCGTGACCGCCGACATTCAACGTCACCGCGGTCGCCTCCCGCCCCTCAGCTGAAATTCGTGCTCAAGTGATAAATCGGGTAAAATACCGCGATTATTTTTATGCATCTGATGGAATCCGTTATGAGTCAAAGAACCGAACGCCTGCAAACCCTGAAAACACTACTGCAAGAACGCGTAGTCGTACTTGATGGCGCGATGGGAACGATGATTCAGGGCTTCAACCTCAGCGAAGAAGACTTCCGCGGTGAGCGTTTTGCCGACTACCACATGGACATCAAAGGCAATAACGACATCCTCGTCATTACCAAACCGGAGGTGATTCGCGACATCCACCTGAGCTTTCTGCGCAAAGGTGTGGATATTCTGGAGACCAACTCCTTCAACGCCACTACCATCGCCCAGGCCGATTACGAAATGGAAGCCTATGTGGCCGAAATCAACCTCGCGGCGGCACGCGTGGCGCGCGAAGCCTGTAACATTGCAGAATCCGAAGACGGCAAACCGCGTTTTGTCGCCGGCGTCTTGGGGCCAACCAACCGCACCGCCTCGATTTCGCCTGACGTCAACGATCCGGGTTTCCGCAACACCTCGTTTGACGAACTGGTAACCGCCTACAAACAGGCCACCCATGCGTTGCTAGAAGGCGGCGTCGATACCATTTTGATCGAAACCGTATTCGATACCCTCAACGCCAAAGCGGCCATTTTTGCGGTTAGAGAGGTGGAAAATGAAGTCGGTTATGAGGTGCCAATTATGCTCTCCGGCACCATCACCGACGCCTCCGGCCGCACCCTTTCCGGCCAAACCACCGAAGCCTTCTATAACGCCGTTGCTCATGCCCAACCACTGTCGGTCGGTCTGAACTGCGCCCTTGGACCGGAAGAACTGCGCCCTTATGTGCAGGAACTGAGCCGTGTTTGTGAAACCTATGTCTCCGTACACCCTAATGCCGGCCTGCCGAACGAATTCGGCGAATACGACGAAACGCCCGAACAGATGGCGGCGGAGATCGACCACTGGGCGAAAAACGGCTGGATCAATATTATCGGCGGCTGCTGCGGCACCACGCCCGATCACGTTGAAGCGATGGCAAAAGCCGCTTTGGC
>JACXUQ010000082.1 GCA_014763835.1 Thiotrichales bacterium | reverse complement strand
AAACGCAGCTAATAGCTCGCTATTAGCAAGTTTTTCAACAAAAATCAGGCTATTTTTAACCATTTTTATTCGTGTAGCCATCTCGTGCAAAGCTCTCTGATTAAAAGTTTGAATTAAAACAGCGCTGCGCTTGCGCCCATCAGCCGGACAAGTGTGTTAGATTATCCGCTAGCAAAAAAAACATCAGGGTCAACATAAGATGTGGGAAATTGAAGTCGACAATATCAAATGTGGCGGTTGTGCCAATGGCATTCGTCAGCAGCTTGGTGCCTTATCTGCGGTTAAGGCCGTTGAAGTGGATATTGCTCAAGGCAGGGTTGTTTTGCAGCTGGCGGAAGACACCGAGGCGATACGTGAACAGATTTTGGCGAAGCTCTTGAAAATGGGCTATCCGCAAGCCGGCAGTGTGCAGGGTTTAAGTGCCGTCGGCGCTAAAGCCAAATCGTTTGTCTCCTGCGCGGTCGGCAAATTGAGTGATGAGAAGTCAGAGAAGTAATGGCAATTCATGGCACGTAAAGTAGGTCAATAAGGAGTCGTTTGTGTCCCAGCAAGTCATCAATTACGAAGGCATTGAGCAATTACCGGTCGCGCAGTTTACCGAGAAGGCGTATCTGGATTATGCGATGTACGTCATTCTCGACCGCGCCTTGCCGCATATCGGCGATGGCTTGAAGCCGGTGCAGCGCCGCATTATCTATGCCATGTCCGAGCTGGGATTGAAAGCGAGCGCCAAATACAAAAAATCGGCCCGAACGGTGGGGGATGTGCTCGGTAAGTTCCATCCGCATGGCGACAGCGCCTGTTATGAAGCAATGGTGCTGATGGCGCAGGATTTCTCGTTCCGCTATCCGTTGATCGACGGTCAGGGCAACTGGGGGTCGATGGATGATCCCAAGTCGTTTGCGGCGATGCGTTACACCGAATCGCGCCTGTCGCGTTTCAGCCAGTTGCTGCTCGATGAAGTCGGGCAGGGCACGGTGGATTGGACGCCGAACTTTGACGGCACCCTGGACGAACCTCTGGTATTGCCGGCACGTGTGCCGCATGTGCTATTAAACGGCACCAGCGGCATCGCCGTGGGGATGGCCACCGATATTCCGCCGCACAACTTGGCTGAAGTGGTCAATGGTTGCGTTGCGCTGCTGGATAACCCTAACCTGACGACCGAAGAGTTGATGGAGTATATTCCTGCGCCGGACTATCCGAATAGTGCGCAGATTATTACCCCTAGAAATGAGCTGGCGAAGCTGTATGAAACCGGCACGGGGGCGATTCGCCAGCGCGCCAGTTACCATGTGGAAGACGGCGTGAATGTGGTGATTGACGCGTTGCCTTACCAGACATCGGGCGCCAAATTGCTGGAGCAGATCGCCGCGCAGATGCGCGCCAAAAAATTGCCGATGGTGGTGGATCTGCGCGACGAGTCGGATCATGAAAATCCGGTGCGTTTTGTGTTGGAGCTGCGTTCCAAACGCATTGACGTGGAAACGGCGATGCTGCATCTGTTCGCCACCACCGATCTGGAAAAGAGTTACCGCGCCAATTTCAATATGATCGGCCTGAACGGCCGTCCGCAGGTTAAACCGCTTAAAGCGATGTTGAGCGAATGGCTGGTGTATCGTACCGAAACCGTGCGCCGCCGCCTGCAATATCGTTTGGATAAGGTGCTGGCGCGTTTGCATGTGTTGGAAGGGATGTTAATCGCCTTTTTGAATATCGACGAAGTGATCTCCATTATCCGCGAAGAGGACAAGCCCAAGCCGGTGTTGATGGAACGTTTCGGCTTGAGTGATATTCAGGCCGAAGCGGTACTGGAATTGAAACTGCGTCATCTGGCGCGTTTGGAGGAGATGAAAATCCGTACCGAACAGGCCGAGTTGGATGCCGAACGCCAGAAGCTGGAGAAGATTTTGGGCAGTGCGGCGCGTTTGAAAACTCAGGTTAAAAAAGAGTTGTTGGCGGACGCCGAGGTTTTTGGCGATGCGCGCAAATCGCCGTTGATCGAGGCGCGTATGGCGCAGGCGATGAGCGAGCAGGATCTGCTGCCGTCGGAGGCCGTGACAATCGTGCTTTCCGAAAACGGTTGGGTGCGGGCCGCCAAAGGCAATGATATTGATGGCCGCACTTTGGGTTACAAAGCAGGTGATAACTTCTGTAGCCAGGCCACCGGTCAGAGCCGGCAAACTGCGGTGTTTCTGGATGATACCGGGCGGGCCTATGCCTTGGCGGCGCACAGTTTGCCGTCGGCCAGAAGTCATGGCGAGCCGCTGACCGGACGTTTAAGTCCGCCGGCAGGTGCCAACTTCAAACATGTGATGCTGACCCAGCCTGACGACAAGGTAGTGTTGGCCACTTCTGCCGGTTACGGGTTTATTACCCAGGTGGAAAATCTTTATTCCAAAAACAAAGCGGGCAAAGCGATTTTAAGTCTGAGCGATAAAGCCGAAGTATTGACGCCTGCAGTGGTGCGGGCCGATGACTGGCTGGTGGTGGTGACTGACGAACCGCGTATGCTGGTGTTTGCCGCGACAGAGTTGCCGGAATTGGCCAAAGGCAAAGGCAATAAGCTGATTCAGATGCCCAAAGGGCAGCAGGTGAATGCGGTATTTGCCTTTAAACCCGGCAGTAAATTGACACTGGTGGCGAACGATTATGAAAAGGTCTTTAATGCAACGGCTGTTGAAGAGGCGTTTGCCAGCCGCGCCAAGCGAGGCATTGCGTTGCCCAGAACCTTGAAAAAGGTCACTGCTGTTTTTGCCCAGGAATAATTTATGTTGGTGTTTGGTACAGGAATTGCTTCTGGAGAAACTTGGAAAAGTTTTACAAACCTTTCTTTTAAGTTTGAAAAGTGACGCATATGTTTGCCAAACCCATTGGAATCATCATTATTTTGTTCAGTCTGCTGGTCGGCTTTGTGCTGATGGGCGGCAATCTGGGCGCTTTGTGGCATCCCTCCGAGTTGCTGGTCATTTTGGGGATTTCATTCGGCGCATTTCTGGCCTCTACGCCGGTGTACGTGTGGACCAAAACCTTGACCTATTTAGGACGGTTTTTTGCCGGCGAACGCATTAGCAAGACACTTTATGCAGAAACCCTTGGACTGCTTGAAGAGCTGGCCCGTTTGTCGCGTTCGTCGGGCATGCTGGCATTGGAAAAGCATATCGTTAACCCCGAAAACAGCCCGATTTTCATGCACTATTCCAAGGTGCTGAAGCACAAGGATCTTAAAAAATTCGTGGTGGATAATTTCAGTTATCTGCTGCTGAATCCGCCCGCCAGTCTGAATTTTCAGCATCATTTGCAGAACCAGATTGACGATATCTATCAGTCCTCGATGGAGGTGCCGCGTGCCGCCGGCAAGGTCGCCGACTGGTTGCCGGGTTTCGGGATTGTTGCTGCCGTTCTGGGGGTGATTATCACTATGGAACTGTTGGGCGGTGATATGGATGTGGCAAAAATTGGTACGGCAATCGGTGCCGCTCTGGTCGGAACCCTGACTGGGGTGTTTTTCGCCTTTGCCGTGGTCGCGCCTTTTGTACATGCCGTAGAAGTGATGATTCGTCAGGACCGTTCCCTGTTTGAGATGACAGCGGCGTTTCTGGAGGCTTATGCCAGCGGCGTGTCGCCCAATTTGGCGGTGGAGATCGGCCGTCAGCGCGTTCCGCCTGAATTCGAGGTGCCGCGCGATGAAGACTAAGCTGTTAGGGATGTGGGTTCAATGAGTCGCCGTGGCGGACATGATGACGGAGGCGCGCACGGCGGTTCCTGGAAAATAGCCCTGGCCGATTTGATGACCGTGCTGATGGTCTTCTTTCTGGTGATGTGGCTATTGGCGGTGGTCGAGCCGGAAAAGCGCAAAACGTTTGCCGAGAGTTTGACCGGTAAGTATGAGGAACCGGTTGTCGTGGTGGAGGATAGTGCCAAGCAGGACGGTAGCGAGTTGAACCCGCTGGATTTGAAACCGCCGGCAACCGAGCTGGAAATCCGCCAAAGTCTCAAAACCATGAATCAGCGCGATATCGAAATCGAGGACGGTCCGGAGTTTACCCGGATTACGCTGAAATCGGACAGCTTTTTCGAGAGCGGGCGCGCCACCATCAGCGACAAAACGCGTGAGCAGTTGGAAAATTTAGGCGAAACGCTGGCCGGGCGCGGGCAGAAGATGGTGATTTCCGGTTATACCGACGATATTCCGATCAACAACTTCCAGTTCCCGTCCAACTGGGAACTGTCGGCGGCGCGTGCCGCCACGGTGGCGCGTACCTTCATCTATATGGGCGTGGATCCGGCATTGATTAAAATCGAGGGCAACGCGGATAACGATCCGGTGGTGCCGAATGACTCCAGTTACAGCCGCTCCGTGAATCGTCGCGTCATTATCACGATTGATAAACGTCCGCCGGTCGAGGTCAAAAAGCCGCTGCCTGTCCCGGCTCGTCCGTTACGTTAATAGCGTCATTCTATTCAGTGGGTGCGCAATGTTTGCATTGCGGGTCTTTCTTGAGGTTCAACGTGCGGATATGCATCGTGTACGCATCCACAATCATCAACTTGCCGGTCAAGGTCGGTTTGCCGAGCAGCGCCTTGATCGCTTCGACCGCCTGCATGGAACCGATCATGCCGACCACCGGTGCCAACACGCCATTCTGGCTGCAGGTCAGTTCCATGCCACTCTCCTCTTTGTACAGACACTGATAACATGGGCTGTTTGCATCACGGAAATCGTAGGTGGTCAATTGGCCTTCCCAGCGGATACCCGCGCCTGACACCAGTGGGATTCTGGCGGCATGGCAGGCGCGGTTCAGAGCAAAACGCGAAGCGAAGTTGTCGGTACAGTCGAGTACGACATCGGCATCTTTCAGCAGGCCCGGCAGCTCCGGCTCTTCAACGCGGGCATTGACGGTAGCAATCTCAATATGATGATTGAGTGCGAGCAGATTTTGACGCGCCGATTCCACCTTGGCCTGGCCGATATTGGCTTCGCGGTGCACGATCTGACGTTGTAGATTGGAATCGTCCACGCTGTCAAAGTCCACCAAGGTCAGCTTGCCGACCCCAGCCGCGGCCAGATAGAGCGCAGCCGGCGAGCCCAGGCCGCCAAGACCGAAAATAACGGCGTGGGATTGCGCCAGTTTTAGCTGACCTTTATAGTCCACTTCCGATAAGAGGATTTGGCGGCTGTAGCGCGACAATTCGGCATCGTTAAGTTCGGTTTTAGTAGTCATGCTCATTCCCGTTTTGTGCTGTTTTCTGTCCAAGCGTTATGCGCGGATTGCCGCCATAGTCGTGGCGGGTTGCAATCTGCACGTAACCCCGCTCCTTAAATAATTGCTGCACAGCGGCGGCCTGGTTGTAGCCGTGCTCCACGATCAGCCAACCGCCAGGTTGCAGAAATGCGCCGGCTTGGGCGGTAATCATTCTAATGTCATCGAGGCCGTCTTCGCCAGACGTCAGCGCGCTTAGGGGTTCAAAACGCACATCGCCCTGGCTCAGATGCGGGTCGTTCTCTTCAATATAGGGTGGATTGGAAACGATCAGCGCAAAAGGGGCTGCACCTTGCAGGGCGTTGAACCAGTCGCTTTGCAGGAAACTAACTGTCAACATTAAGGTGTCCGCGTTGCGTTGTGCCAACTGCACCGCCTCAAGGCTGAAATCCACACCGGTAATCTCGCAATCGGGCCGTTCGCTTTTAAGCGCCAGCGCAATCGCGCCGGTACCGGTGCCTAAATCCAAAACCCGGCAGGCCGGGTTATTCTGCGTTAACCCGGCCTGTTGAGTTTTTTGGGAACTGTTTTCGCGCAGTTTTTCCAAGGCCGCTTCCACCAGGATTTCGGTGTCCGGACGGGGAATCAGGGTGGAGGCATTGACGTTAAGCGACAATCCCCAAAACTCTCTTTGACCGAGAATATAAGCGATAGGTTGGCCTTCAAGTCGTTGATTGAGCAGTTGGGCGAATTGCGCCGACTGCTCGGCCGAAAGCGATTGGTCAGGCCAGGTGAAAAGATGAGTGCGTGAACAGTGCAGCACCTCCGCTAATAGCAACTCGGCATCCAGCTTAGGCGTATCGCCCATCGCTTGCTCGGTCAGTTGTCGAGCAGCGTCAGCGATGGTGGTGGCAATGGTGTTCACGCGCTTGCCTTAACTTTCGTTGCTCAAGGCCGCCAGCTGCTCGGCCTGATATTCGTTGATCAGCGGTTCGATGACCTGTTCCAGTCCGCCGTTCATAATGTCCTCCAGCTTATACAGTGTGAGGTTGATGCGGTGGTCGGTGACGCGGCCCTGCGGATAGTTGTAGGTGCGGATGCGTTCGGAACGGTCGCCGCTGCCGACCAGACTCTT
>JACXUQ010000517.1 GCA_014763835.1 Thiotrichales bacterium | reverse complement strand
CCGCTGGCCGTGGACGACAGTGATCTGGATCGCCTGCTACCCGGCCTGTTAGGTTCTGCTTTCGGTTCTGCGCAGGCCAATAACCCACAAGAAAAAACCGAAGAAAAGGCGGTATTGCATCCGCTGGATGACGGCAGCGCCATTCTGCTGGCACTGTTGCTGCCTTTTGCCCTGGCCTTTCGCCGCGGCTGGTTATTAAGCCTGACGCTGCTGTTGACACTGCCACTAGGAACTTTATATGCGCCGCCGAGCTTTGCCAAAGCGGAACTCCCCGACATTACCGATGTCTTCCAGACCCCCGACCAGCAGGGCTATAAAGCCTGGCAGAAAAAGGATTACGCCGCCGCCGAGGCGCTGTTTGAAAACAGCCAATGGAAAGGCAGCGCGCTTTATGAAAACGGCAAATACAAAGCCAATCTGGACATCATCAATCGTCTGCTGGAACAGCAATCAAAGCACTCGGCGAATAGCCGAGAAACACAGAACTCGGCGAATAGCCGAGAAACACCAGCGCCTGAAAAACAGCCGAATGCGATGCAAGATACAACGCCAAATCCAGAAAATACAGCTCAAAATGGCGAAAAAACCCCCTCCGCTAAAGCAGACAAGCAACAGACTGCACGTGGCGAATCGCCAAATAAAACTCAACAGGCCGGGTCGGAGCAAGGAGATAAGCCGCCAGCCGCACCGGCCGATAAACAAGCCGAATCGCCAGCGGCGGAGGGAGCTACCGAAAAGGCAGCGTCCGCCAACCGCCAGAAACCAGACGAAAAACCCGCTGGCGATCAGGCAAACGCTGAATTGACGCCCTCCGAGCCTACGCAGCAGGGCAAGGCGCTTACCGAACAGAAGCAGGCCACGCAAAACTGGCTGCAGCAGATCCCCGACGAGCCGGGGCTGTTCCTGAAGCGTAAATTCCAATACCAGTTTGACAATGCCGCGCACAGGCCGGCACAAATGCGGAACTCGGCGGATAGCCGAGAAAACGATCCCACCCACACGAAGAACTCGGCGAACAGCCGAGAATCAGAGGCCGGAAAAAAGATATGGTAAACCCCCCCCTCAAATGGCTTTTAACCGCGCTCACGCTGCTGCTCAGCCAAACCCTATGGGCCAACAGCGTCACCGTGCAAACCGACCGCCAGCAGGTCGAGATGGGCGATATCGTCACCCTGACCATAGACGCCGATTTCCAAAGCCGTCTTGGCCAGCCCGATCTGAGCGCGCTGCAAGATCAGTTTGAGCTGCTAGGCAGCCAACGCAGCAGCAATATCCAGATCGTCAATGGCGACTTCCAGACCAGCACACGCTGGCTGGTGCAACTGCTGCCCAAGCAGGCCGGCGAACTGATGATCCCGCCGATCGACATCGACGGCGTCAAAAGC
>JACXUQ010000081.1 GCA_014763835.1 Thiotrichales bacterium | reverse complement strand
GCCGGAGAACTCTTGGCCGAAGATTTGCGTTTGGCGCAGGAAGCCTTGTCCGAAATCACCGGGCGCTTCACCTCTGATGATTTACTGGGGCGGATTTTCACCTCTTTTTGCATCGGCAAGTAAACCGCTACCCGGCCTGTTGAGTTTTTCAGCAGGCATATTTCGCTTTTCAGGTTGAATCGGCTACAATCTTTTGCTTGATGTGTAGCCGTAGTTATCTTTTGTCATTACGGTTTCCAAGTTAAAAAGGAACAGGGAATGCACTTACGTTTTCGTTTGATTTTATGGGTAATCGCTGCCGTGTCCGTGTCGGCATGCCAGAAGGGCGACGAATCGGTTTCGCAGCAGATGGTGCCGGTGGTTAAAACGGTCAAACTGGTTCAGGGTGATCAACCGGGGTGGTCGTTGACGGGCACGATTGAGGCGAGTTATGTGACCAATCTGGCATTCCGCGTCGGCGGCAAGGTCACTGAGCGTTTGATCAGCGAAGGCGATAAGGTGACGCCAGGGCAGCTGCTGCTGCGTTTGGACGACAGCGATTTTGTATTGGCGGTGCAGCGTGCCGAAGAGAATGTAACGGCACTGGCAGCGCAAGTGCGCAATAGCGATGCCGAATGGAAACGTCTTAAGGCGCTGCTGCCGCGCAATTTGACGTCGCAGCAGGCAGTTGACCAGGCGTTCAATCAGCTCAAGGTGTTGCAGGCACAACTTAAAGCCGCCGAAGTGGCGGTGCAGGAAGCGCAGAATCAGTTGGCCTATACCCGTTTGCAAGCGCCGGCCGACGGCAAGCTGGATAACGTCAATGTCGAAGCAGGTGAAGTGATTGCCGCCGGTCAGTCAGTAGCGGTGCTGGTGCAGCAAGGAAGTCGTGAAGTGCAGGTGCAGATACCGGAGAGCCGTGTGGCCGATTTGCCGAAGCAGGCAACCGCCGTTGTCGGTGAGCAGCCTCTTGCCGTGACTTTACGCAGCCTGATGCCGCAGGCCGATGTTGCCAGCCGTACCTGGCAGGCACGCTTCAGTCTGCCGGAAACCGAGGTCGTAAATGCGGTGGCGTTGGGCAGCAGCGTGACCCTGCAGTTCGCCGAAGCGCAGACGGCGGTGCGCGTGCCGAGCACGGCGCTGTATGAGCAGGGCGATTTTGTCTCTATTTGGCAGGTTAAAGACGGCAAAGTGCAGCGTGTGCCGGTCAAGGTTAAGCAGCTTGCTAACCGTTGGGCGTGGGTGGAAGGTGATTTCAGCGGCGTGGAGCGCATTGTCTCCCTTGGCGTGCATCAGCTCAATGAAGGCCAGACAGTCAGGGAATCGGCCGAATGAACCGTTTTAATGTTTCCGCCTATGCCGTCAAGCAGCCCGCTTTGACGCTCTATTTCATTCTGGTGGTGGCGGTGGCCGGCATCTATGCGTTTTTGCATATGGGCCGTGCCGAAGACCCGAGCTTTGAACTCAATACCATGGTGGTTTCTGCGACCTGGCCGGGCGCGACCGCGCAGCAGATGCAGGATCAGGTGGCCGATCCGCTGGAAAAACGCCTGGAGGAGATCGCCCATTTCGACCGGGTGGAAACCAAATCGCGTCCGGGGCGTACCGATCTGCTGGTCTCTTTTCAGCAGAACACACCGAGCGGCCTGTCGCAAGAACTTTACTATCAGGTGCGCAAGCGTCTCACCGACGAGGCGCAAAGCCTGCCGAAGGGCGTGCAGGGGCCTTTCTTTAACGACGATTTCGAAGATGTCTATTTCACCCTTTACAGTCTGACCGCCCCGGATTGGCCGCAGGAAAAACTGGTGCGCGAAGCCGACCGTATGCAGATTGCCTTGCACCGCGTCAAAGGGGTCAAAAAGGTCAATCTGCTGGGCGAACAGGCGCCGCAGATTTTTGTGGATTTGGATATGAATCGTCTGGCGCAGAGCGGCTTTAGCTTTCAGACCGTGCAGCAGGCGATACAGGCACAGCTTAATCTGACTTCCGGCGGTTTTGTCGAGACCGCCGGGCCGCGTCTGTATGTGCGCAATGCCAGTCAGGCAACGCCAACCGTTGAGGAGATTGCCCGGTTGCCGTTGGCGATTAACGGCAAAACCGTCGCATTGGGGGAGTTTGCCACGGTCAGCCGCGGCTTTACCGATCCCCCAACCTATCTTATCCGCGATCGTGGTGAGCCGGCGTTGCTGTTGGGCGTCGTCATGGCGGCCGGGGTGGATGGTCTGAAGCTGGAAAGCAATCTGGATGAATTTGAACAGGCCTACCGCCAGCAACTGCCGTTGGGGGTGAAGCTCGACAAGGTGACCAATCAGGCGGAGGCGATTCATAGGGCGGTCAGCACGTTCCAGTTGAAGTTTGTCACCGCGTTGCTGGTGGTCTTGGTGGTGTCACTGATTGCGCTCGGCATCCGCGCCGGTCTGATTGTTTCTTTGGCGGTGCCGCTGACCTTGGCGATGACCTTTCTGTTTATGTACCTCGAAGGGCTGAATTTTGACCGCATCACGCTGGGCGCCTTGATTATTTCGTTGGGACTGCTGGTGGACGATGCGATTATCTCCATCGAAATGATGCTGGTGAAAATGGCCGAGGGTATGGAAAAAGCCCAGTCCGCCGCCTATGCGTGGACGGTCACCGCCGCGCCGATGCTGGTGGGCACGCTAGTGACGGTGGTGGGCTTTTTGCCGATCGGTCTGGCGCAGTCGCGCGTGGGCGATTATGCCGGCGGGATTTTCTGGGTCTTGGGCATTACGCTGATCGCCTCGTGGATTGTGGCGGTCTATTTCACGCCCTATTTGGGGGTCAAGTTGTTGTCCAGCAAAGTCCAAGGACACGGCGATGGCCGGAGCCTGTACCAGACGCCGATTTACCAACGCCTGCGTGCCGTGATTCGTTTCTGTGTGCAGCACAAGAAAATAGTGGTGGGTGTCACGGTGCTGCTGTTTGTGGTGGCGGTGATGAGTATGAAGAATGTGGTGGAAAAGCAGTTTTTCCCGAGCTCGGACCGCCCGGAGTTGATGGTGGATGTCTATCTGCCGGAAGGGTCGGCGTTTGAAGTGACCGATAAGGTGGCTCAACGTGTCGAAAAATTGATTAACCAGTATGATGAGGTCAAATCGCTGTCGAGTTATATCGGCCAGGGGGCGCCGCGTTTCTTTCTGGCGTTGAATCCGGAACTGCCGAATCCAGCGTTTGCCAAGATCATTGTGATCACTCACGACAAGGACGCACGTGAGTCTTTGCAGGCCAAGTTGCAAGCCAAGATTGCTGAAGGCCTGTTTCCCGAGGCGCGTGTACGCGTGCATCCTTTGTTGTTCGGTCCGCCGGTGCCCTGGCCGGTGACGTTCCGTGTGGTTGGGCCGGATGCTAACGAGTTGCGCAAGATCGCCAACGAACTGCGTATGCTGATGGCGGCCGAGCCCTACACCATCGACCCGCACCTCGAATGGGGCGTGCGCGCACCGAGTGTTGATTTGAATATCGACCGTACGCGACTTGCGCAGTTGGGCATGACGCCGCAGGCGGTATTGCAGCAGGTGGAACAGCAGTTGCAGGGCGTGACTGTGGCACAGTTCAAAGAGCGGATTCGTACCGTGAATGTGGTGTTGCGCGCCGCCGAACATAATCGTCTGGAGATTAGTCAGTTGAACGATTTGCTGATCCGTCTGCCGGATGGACAGGCGGTGCCGTTAGTGCAACTGGCGCAGCCGAAAGTGGTGTATGAAGATGTGCTGCTGGAGCGCCGCAACCGCGAGTTGTATCTGGCGGTAAACAGCGAGGTGGTACCGGGTGTGCAGCCGCCGGTGGCGACGCAGAAACTGCTGGAGAAAATGCAGCCTTTGCTGGCGAGTCTGCCACTTGGTTACCGCATTGATGTCGGCGGTTCGGTGGAGGAGTCGTCAGTGGCGGAAGGCTCCATTCAGGCGATGATGCCGCTGATGCTGCTGGTGATGACGCTGTTGCTGATGTTGTTGGTGAAATCCTTCAGCACGCTGTTTATGGTATTGATCACCGCACCGCTGGGTTTGATCGGCGCGGTATTCGCGTTGGTGGTGTTCCAGCAGCCATTCGGGTTTGTGGCCAATCTGGGGTTGATCGGCCTGGCCGGGATTCTGATGCGTAATACGTTGATTCTGACTGGGCAGATCAACGACAACCGCCGCCAGGGCATGGCGCTGGGTGAGGCCCTGGTGGATGCCACGGTGCGCCGCGCCCGTCCGGTGGTGTTGACCGCTTTGGCGGCGATGCTGGCGTTCATTCCGTTGACCACCTCGACTTTCTGGGGGCCGATGGCCTATGTGTTGATTGGCGGGATCGGCATCGGTACGCTGTTGACATTGTTGTTCCTGCCCGCGCTCTATGCCGTTTGGTTCAGGGTGAAGCTGACATGAGGGACCTATGAGTTACCCCGTTCCTGCGGAACAGGCGCGGGCGGAAATCGAGATCAAAAAGAGCCGCTTTATCGCCTACGCCCGGCACATTGCTTCACGTGAAACCGGCATGGCGTGGCTGGAGGAGATCAAGGCCGAATATCCGGATGCGCGCCATCACTGCTGGGCCTATCTGATCGGCAACCCGCATTGTGCCAGCAACGCCGGCATGGGCGATGACGGCGAGCCTTCCGGCACCGCCGGCAAGCCGATTCTGAATGTGTTGCAACACAAGGGTGTGGGCGATGTGATGATTATTGTCGTGCGTTATTTCGGCGGCATTAAACTGGGGGCGGGCGGTTTGACCCGCGCTTACGGCCAGGCGGCGCAGGCGGTGATGGAAGTCCTACCAGTCGAGCAGCAGGTGCCGATGTGTCAATTGCAGGTGACCTGCGATTTTGCCCGCGAGCAGAGCGTGCGCCATTGGGTCAGCCTGGCGCAGGGCGAGGTCGGTCAGGTCGATTACGCCCAGAAGGTGGTGATGCAGATTGCGTTGCCTGAAGTGGCATTGGCGGAGTTCATGGCGGCTTTGCAGGCCAATCAATGTGAATTCAAACCGCTTTAGGCAACCTCTTTAACCTCCCCTTTGATCCGGCCTGTTGAGTTTTTTGTGACGCCATTTTTGCGTTTTCATGAAATTGTCATTTCATTAAGCTGTTCTTTTCGTTAGCATTAATCCATTGACGGTTGCATGGGAGGATGGCCTTTGTCTGCTCAATGGTTGGACAGCTATACGCTGTTAATGCTCAAACCCTTGCACAGCGAAAACGCTCCCCGGCGTTTTTGTGAAGCGGTATTGGATGAAATTGCCCAGGGATTGCGCTTGAGCCAGTCGGCGCGGCGTGACGATGGCGAGTCGATTCATGAATTGCGTGTGTTGCTTAAACGCTTACGCGCTTATTGGCGCTTGCTTGAACCCGTTGCGGAAGCCTCCTTGTTTGCGAGTTCAAAGCAACGCATTCGTCTTGCCGCGCACGCTTTGGCCGGACAGCGCGATCAGGCGGTGTTGTTGGAAACGCTGGCGGAACGGCTGTTGAGTTACCATGACGATCCGGTTAAAGGGTTGCTGACGTTCTATGCGGAGTTGCGCCGTTCAAACGAGGCGACAGTGGTTCAGCCGGTTCACTGGCCTTTGGTGGTTTCGGTGCTGCACTTGGAGTTTTCTGCCTGGCAGGGGCTTTGTGAAGCCTTGCGGCCGAAACCGTTCAGCTCAGGGGTGCGGCAGGGCTTGCGCCACACACTGTTACGCATGCTCAATCTGTCCCGTCCGGCGTTGGATTCCAAACGGCTCGAACCCTCGCACCTCTGGCGCAAGTGGGTCAAACACCTGTTCTATCAATCGCGCCTGTTGGTGGCTTTGCATTCTAAATCCTGTCCCAATCGCCATAAGCTGGTACAGCTGCTGAACCAGTTGGGCGAGCAACTGGGGCAGCTGAATGACAGCGCGATGCTGGATGATTATCTTTGCAGCCGTGATGCCCGTGACAAAACCCAAAGACGCGCTTTGAAGGTGTTAATTCAACATAATCAGGCGCATTTGCAGCAGTTGCGTGCTGACGCGGACAAGGTTTATCAGAACTGGAAGGCTCGGGTGAAGAAACAGCGTTGAGAGGGCAGGACGCGGCCTCGGGATTTCTTGTCTTTCCATAAAATAATTTGAATGGCCTTCCGAAAGGGTGGTTATACAATGGATTAACCATCAATTTCAAAGTGTGCGCTTTTGGGTGCACCATCTTTTGGATCATCCTTTCCATATGACCTCAGCAACCCGTCATCCGCCAAGCCTGCGTAAAAGGTATATCACCACCACCCTGATATTGGGTATTTTGGTGGTGTCGGTGGTGGCTATCAGTTACCTCAATATGCGCGCCATCAAAAATGTCGTCACGGATGGTTATCAGGGGGTTGTGAAAGAGAAGGCGCATCTGAAGGAGATTCGTAATACGCTGCTGACGGTCAATCAGGAT
>JACXUQ010000080.1 GCA_014763835.1 Thiotrichales bacterium | reverse complement strand
GACCATCTGGTCGAAATCGGCCCCGGCGAGGCGGCTTTGACCGCCCCCTTGCTGGAGGTGGTGTGCAAGATGGATATTATCGAAATCGATAACGACCTGATTCTGCCGCTGACGCTGAAATTCGGTTCCAACCCGGCCTTTAATCTGCATCACACCGACGCACTGACCTTCGATTACGCCACCCTGCTCGGCGAAAATGAGCAAACGGTGCGCGTGGTCGGCAATCTGCCCTATAACATTTCCAGCCCGTTGCTGTTCCATTTGCTGGACTATGCCGAGCATATTCAGGACATGCACTTTATGCTGCAAAAAGAGGTGGTCGATCGCATCTGCGCCGCACCGGGCAGCAAAACCTTCGGGCGTTTGAGTGTGATGATGCAGTATGCCTGCGAAACCGAATACCTGTTTACCGTCGGGCCGGAAAACTTCACGCCGCCGCCCAAGGTGGATTCGGCTATCGTGCGCCTGCTGCCCTACCGCCAGAAACCGTTTGTGGCGGTTAACGAAAACGATTTTGCCGACGTGGTCAAACAGGCCTTTAGCCAGAAACGCAAGACCTTGCGCAATACCCTCAAAGGCTGGCTCGACGGCGAGGCGATTGAAAGCCTGGGCATCGACCCGGGCGATCGCGCCGAGAGTTTGAGCGTGGCGCAGTTTGTGGCCCTGGCCAATCTTTACACCCAACAAAAGGCACAGTAAGCGCGTTATGGCAACCTATATCATCGGCGACCTGCAAGGCTGTTATGACGAACTGCAACAACTGTTGCAGCAGATTCGTTATGCGCCTGAAAGCGACGAATTGTGGTTTGTCGGTGATATTGTCAACCGCGGGCCGAAATCGCTGGAGTGTCTGCGTTTTGTCAAACAGCTTGAGGAGCAAGGCCGCGCCAAAATGGTGTTGGGCAACCACGACTTCCACCTGCTGGCGGCCTATTCGGGCTTGAAACGTTTCCAGTCCAAATCGGACACGCTCGACGACATCTTTGCCGCGCATGATGCGCCGCAACTGATCGACTGGCTGCGCCGCCAGCCGCTGATGGTCAGTCATCCGCTGTATGAAGTGGTCATGGTACATGCCGGCATTCCGCCGCAATGGAGCATCCGCCAGGCGCAGACGCTGGCCAAAGAGGTGGAACCGCATCTGCAAGGCGACAACTGGCAGACGTTTGTGACCGAACATCTGTTCGGCGCCGAACCGGATACCTGGTGCGACAGCCTGCAGGGTTGGGACCGCATCCGTTATATCGTCAACGCCTTTGCACGTATGCGCTACTGCAACCCCCAGGGGCAGTTGGAGTTCAAACTCAAATCGGCACCGGGCGAACACCATAGTGAAGATACAGCTGGTTTTCAACCCTGGTTTGTGCACCCCAACCGTAAAAACAAAACCCATGAGATCTTTTTCGGCCACTGGTCGACACTCGGTGCGATGGACGCCTACGGCATCCACTCGACCGATACCGGCTGCCTGTGGGGCGGCCTGCTGACCGCCTACTGTCTGGAAACCAAGCGGCGTCATACCTTACAATGCACACAGAAGTGCCAACCCAAAATCAAAAAGACAGCCAAACAATAAGGCTGCAAGCGGATCAGATAGAGGCGGATTGAAGAAAGAATGGAAGCGACCAACCCAAGCGAAACACCGATTCCCAGCGCGGAAACCATGCTGGCGCGCCTTTCGGCGGTGGATGTCAGCCAGTTTGATCTGGCGGCCACCGCCAATCAGCTAAAAGGCAATAAACAGTGGATCTCCATCCTGACGATTCCCGTCAGTGCCATTCTGCTGATGGCCTTCACCCTGCTCGGCACCTTTGTATTCGATGCGCCGATTGCCAGTTTTCTGATTTCTGCGGGGCTGATTTATGTGGTGGCACGCATGTTCGACCAGTATGAACAGCAATACCGGCTAGGCGCACGTCAGCTGGTGATGCGCCGCATTGCCGAAACCGAAGGCGAATTCGGGCTGATTCCGCATTTCAAACATTTTCTGCCCACCAAATACCGCCACCTCTGGCAATCGCTGCGCAAGGGCAATTATCTGTACATTGATCAGTACATCCAGGCGGTTCTGCTGCTGCAAAACCAGCTGGAACCGGCAAAATTCACCAAGATCTGGCATTTGCACCACCCGGAAATCGCGCCGCCGGAAGACGACGAATAAACTCAACAGGCCGGGTTGTCAGCCGAGGTTCAGTGGCCGCCACCGCATTTGGGCGAAGCCGGTACCTGAGCGCCGATCTGCTGCCACTCGTCCGGCGTATAGGTGTGCAACGCCAGCGCATGGAACTGCGGCATGAGTTCACGCAATGCCTTGTAAACCGCCTGCTGGCGTTTGACCTTGGACTGACCGTTAAAATCCTCGGACACCAGCGTCAGTTTAAAGTGCGATTCGGTCTGCGGGCCGGCATGCATATGGCTTTCATTCAGCAGTTCCATAAAGCTGATTTGAAAATGCTGACGAATGGCTTGTTCAATCTGGGGTTGAAGCAACATATGAAAAATCCTGTTTAATCGGGTGCAAAGCTCTCCTAAAGTATAAAACTGTTGTATAGACCATACAAAACTTTTTATCAATACTTCGGCATATCATTTATCATGTTTAATCAGAAAACAGTGAGTCAAACCCAAGGAGTCAACCATGAGTCGCATGAAATCCCTTTTCACCTTCGCTTTTAGCCTCTATCTGGCCACTTTCGGTTTAACGGCGCAGGCCGCAGAGCAAAGCGCCAGCGACTTCCGTCTCAAGCCGGTGCCGGAATTGCAGGACCCGCCGAGCGGACGTTTTCCCGGTGATCCGGCAGAGCACAAGGCGCTGTATATGTGGAACAGCAATGATGCTTCCTATCAGACCAGTATTCTGAATTCGATTCAGGCGATGATCAAATACTATGGCGACAATGTCGAGATTGCCGTGGTGGCGATCGGCCCCGGCATGCACGCCTTGGCGAAAAAGCCTCTGCGCGAGGTCGATCCGCTGAACTACGCGCGCGTGGAAAGTTTTGCCAAGGATTACAAAGTGCGCTGGATTGCCTGCGGCAGCACCATGAACACGGTACATTGGGCGCATTCCGACATCCGTCCTTTTGCCGAGTTTGCCGAAGTGGGCGCTGCGGCCCTGATGGAACTGCAGGAAGAAGGCTTTAAAATGATTGTCTGGTAAATAGACAACCATTCTTAGACCAAACATTAAGCCGGGGAAGAGTTTGAATATTCTGACCCGGCGGCAATGCTCTCTAAAGGCTTTTATCGTCTTTACCCGATAGCAATGCCTGAAATGCTTCATTCTCATGCAGTTCGGCAAAGATTGCATCCTCCAGAATCTGCTCGCGATACCCTTCGGAACCCTCCAGCGCCCTGCGCAGATACTCTACCGCATCGAAAGGTTTGTGCAATAGCGCATGCGCACCGGCCAGCTGATAAAAGGCGTGCCGATTCTCCGGTTCAATCGCCAACGCCTGCTGGCACAGGTTGATGGCCCATTGCGGTTCGTTCATCTCCAAGGCTGTATCGGCTTTGTAGGTCAGGGCCTCCGCATTGTGCGGGTCGAGTTTGAGAATCTGGTCATAAATCGCCAAACGGTTGCTCAGAATGGTTTCCTGCGCGGCCTTGAGCCAAAGACTGTGGATATCCTGATGCTGCGCCAGATTCTGCTGCGCATGGCGGATACCCTTGCTTTTGTGGTTCAAATCCTCTTCCAGTTTCGCCAGACGCGCCTCGTAGAGCGCCACCATCTCGTTGACCTTGCTGTCGGCCAGGTGATGCACCCTCTCTTTGATGTCGCGGATCGAGTTCCAGCCGACCAGCAGCAATACCGAACTGATGCCGGCTATCAGATAGAAGAAATAGGTCACGGTATCGGTGGCATAGGTCACCGCCCGTTGCGTCGCGGCCAGTTCGCGGTCCACCACCTCTTTGGTGAGAGTCACGTCCAGCTCG
The DNA here is from genome assembly GCA_014763835.1 of Thiotrichales bacterium. Classification (GTDB taxonomy): domain Bacteria; phylum Pseudomonadota; class Gammaproteobacteria; order Thiomicrospirales; family Thiomicrospiraceae; genus Thiomicrorhabdus. The sequence continues at coordinate 2,485 of JACXUQ010000080.1, read as the reverse complement.
TTCATATCGACCCGCAGCTGGCGTAATTCGTCCATCACATAACGTTCCACAAACGGGTTGTAGAGCGGCTCCTGCAGTTCATCGACCTGCTGGGTCTGTTTATCGTGGTACTGTGCGGCCATCGCCACAGACGGCACAAACAACAAACCGATCATCACTATCAATGCACGCATATCGCCTCGCCGTGGTTATGAATCTCGATCAGCTCCCGATGCAGTGCCTTCACGGCGGCCGCATAGTCGTCCTCGTTGACCATGAACTGCATCTCTACCTGGCGCGGGTTCTGATGCACCGCTTCGATATTGATGGCTTGATCCGAAAGGGTTTGCACCGCTTTGGCCAACAACCCCTTGAGGGCCATATCACTGCCCATAACCGATACCAGCGCGATTTTTGAGGTGCTCACCTGCGCATTCGGAAACAGCGTTTCGATGCGCGCCGTCAACGCCTTGACCTTGCTGAGATTGGCACGAACATAGAGCGTGATGGTATTGGCGTTGAAATCCTTGGTGACCCAGTCACAACCCTGCAGACTATCGTGCAGACGACGTTCGTAATCGGCCTGCTGGCCGAGCATCTCCTGATCGAAAATCTCCAGCGCCATCAGGCGGGACATACCGGCGATGATCTCCACCTGCGGCACCTGCGAAACGTAGTCGTCGCTGATCAGCGTGCCGTGGTGCTGCGGCTCGAAGGTATTCTTGATGCGCAACGGAATTTGCGCCTGACGCAAGCCTTTGGCAGCGCGCGGATGAATCGCTTCCATGCCCAGATTGGCGAGCTGATCGGCAATGTCGTAATTGGTTTTGCCGATGGGCACGACCTGCGTCTCCCCGACAATGCGCGGGTCGGCACTGCTGAGATGGTACTCCTTGTGAATCACCGCCTCGTCGGCACCGGCCAGCACCGCAATGCGGCTGAAGGTCATTTCGCTGTAGCCGCGGTCAAAGGTGTGCATCAGGTTCTCGCTGCAATGCGCGTAACCGGTCACAATCGGCAGGGTCGTATTCAGGTCGATACCGTCAAGCGCCTCTGCAATCAAGGCATCCAGCGGTTTGACCGTATCATTCTGCCAGCCGGTCAGATCAACCAGTTGCGCATTGACGCCTTCGGCCCGCAGCAGCTCGGTCAGGTTCCAGGCGCTATGCGCCTCCCCTAAGCTGGCAAGCAATTCGCGCACGGTCAGCAGATGCGATTCGAGCGAAAAATGGCCGTGGCGGCAGAGGCTTTGCAAATGGCCGAGCAGTTCTTCAGTTTGCAGCAGGCGCTCGGTGATAAAGGCATTGGCTTTTGCCTGCAAGCCGGCATCGGCAAACAGATCGGCATTGACCTCATGGAAGCGCTGCTGGAGCGCATTGAGCGCACTGCGCCAGTCCTGATCGTCGGCAAACAGCGCAAACACCCCGGCCTGTCCGGTTTTTTTATGCTCAAGCAGTGCATCGGTAATACCGCCGTAGGCGGATACGACGAGGATGCGCTGATAAAGCGCCCCCGGATAACGCACGATGTTATCGCGCACGGCGGCATAATTGCTCATGGAGGTTCCGCCGATTTTTTCAACTGTTAATGTGGACATAATCCCTTTGTCTATGGTTTTGGAAGTCGGTGTATTGGCATGACATCGTCACGCTAGCAATTATTCAGGCAAGGCATAGGCGCCGTCTTTGTCATGCACCTCCCGGCCGGTCACCGGCGGATTGAACACGCAGACCATGCGCATAGGCACGCCCTTGTTGGCACGCAGGATGTGCTGATCATGTTGATTCAACGCGTAAACCGTGCCCTCTCGGATCGGGTGGACGGTACCGTCCTTTTTCTCGACGATTTCACCCTCCCCTTCAATGCAATAGACCGCCTCGAGATGGTGCTTGTACCACAGGTGCAGGTCTTCACCGGCTTTGATCAGGGTATCGTGCAGGGAAAACCCCATGCCGTCCTTGGCGAGCAGCAGGCGGCGGCTGTTCCATTGCGGGGTGTCAACATCGGCTTCGGTACCGATGACGTCGTCATAAAGGTTTTTAACAATCATCTGTTCTCCTTGAATATCGATTAGCTTGACTTAAGCGGCATTATGCTGGGCAATCGCCTCGCGCATGGCGTCCTGTAAAATGGCATAGCCTTCATGGATCAATTCCTCGCTGATGACCAGCGGTCCGAGAAATTTGACGACCTGCCCTTCAGAACCTGCAGTTTCAATCACCAGTCCTTTGTCAAACGCCAGTGAACAGACCCGGCTCGCCAGTTCAGCGTCCTTGAATTCAATCCCCCAGATCATGCCGACACCACGTACATCAATAATCTGCTCAGGGAATAGCTTCCGCATTTCCTGCATTTTGGCTTCGACCAACTGCGCCTTGTGTTTGACTTGTTCAGAAAAGGACGCATCGTGCCAGTAGTGGCGAATCGCCGCATTGGCCGCTACAAACGCCAGATTATTGCCGCGGAAAGTTCCGGAATGCTCCCCGGGACTCCATTTGTCGAGTTC
>JACXUQ010000079.1 GCA_014763835.1 Thiotrichales bacterium | reverse complement strand
TTTTTAGGCAAGATCGGACTTTTACAGCAACTCAGCCCCAACCGTTCGACCGGTTTATACCACATGATTAAACGTATCCAGGCCGAAGGCCAAAAACGTTTAAGCGCTTAACAAAAACGGCATCCAACGCTTGTGGATGCCAAACTTTAGCCGGCAGTAGCGGCCGCTCTTTTTCTAGCCAATATCTCCGCTTTGGAAGGCAGCTTCGCCAAACTCTCTGCCCCCACTCTAATGCGCTTAATGAAATTGGTTCTGTTGTCCAGCAGCAGCGCTTCGCCTTCATGCTCCACCAACAATAAAATATGTTCGTTTTGAATCAGGTAATGCATGGATTCCGGCGCGATACCCGCCTTGGTAAGAAAATACTCCTTAAGCATCACAAACTCCTCGCAATCGCCTGCCGCCAACTGCCAGCTCCGCTCCGGCCCCACCCACTTTTCCGCCTGACCGAAAAGTTGCTCGTCCTCCACATAAGCGAGATAACCATTCACTTTAAGATTGATCGCCGATAATTTGAGAAAGAAAGGATTCTCGGCCACCACCTTAGCCATCTTATTCGCAGCCTCATCGAGCGTGGTCGCATGGGCCTTTGAAAAAACGGGCAAGGCCAATACCAAAAACAGGACAATTCTCCGCATAATTCTGCTCTTATCTGTTCATCATTTTGCAACAGCACACAACCAAGCAGGCAGAATGCCAACCCGGCGCTTTTATTCCCTATAAACAAAAACCCGCGCTTTTGGCGCGGGTTTATTCAACCAATTCCTATTTAGGATAGGATTAGGCAACTTTCAGTGCATTGCTTGGCGTCGCTTCCAAACGGGCGATACGGTCTTCCAGGTCAGGGTGAGACTTAAACAGATCACCGAAAGAAGACTTCTTCGCGGAGATACCAAACGCCGCCATCTGATCCGGCAGTTCGCCCGGATGCATGGTTTGCAGGCGACGCAACGCCGCAATCATGTTCTCTTTACCGGCCAAATAAGCACCGCCGTTATCGGCATGGAACTCACGGTAACGCGAGAACGCCATCGCCACCATGCTCGCCAGAATACCGAACAGGATCTGAGCAACCAAATCGGTGACAATAAACGCCCAGCTATGGCCTTCTTCTTCGTTTTTAAGTACCACGCGGTCTACAACGTAAGCCACGATTTTAGCGAAGAAAATCACAAAGGTGTTCAATACGCCTTGCAACAGTGCCATCGTTACCATATCGCCGTTGGCAACGTGCGCCACTTCGTGACCCAATACCGCTTCCACTTCATTCTGACGCATAGAGCGCAACAAACCGGTCGATACCGCTACCATCGAGTTGTTTTTGGTCATACCGGTCGCAAACGCGTTCGGTTCCGGAGAGTCATAAATCGCCACTTCCGGCGTTTTGATGCCAGCTTTTGCCGCCTGACGGCTCACCGTTTCCAGCAGCCACTGCTCATCGGCATTGCGAGGCTGTTCAATCACCTGCGCGCCGGTCGTCATTTTAGCCATCCATTTCGACATCGCCAGCGACACAAATGAACCGGCAAAACCGAAAATCAACGCAAACATAAACAGATTGTTCAAATTAAGGCTGGTGCCTTCCATGTAATTGCCCACGCCCAACAGGTTCATGGTAATCATCGCCACCGCAATGACCGCAATGTTTGTCAGTAAAAACAGACCAATACGCTTAAACATATTTTTCTCCTTAGAAAAAATCCTTGTCGGCATAACCGGTGACCCGAGAGTTCTGTCGCCTGATTAAGCCCTTAACGCTACTATAAGGATTTTTTATATCCTTTCAAGAAAAGAAAAAATAATTTTTCCAAAAACAGCCAAAAAAAACTGAACAGGCCGGGTGGCCGGTTCAGTTGTTTCAACGTTAGCCCCTTATTTACTAAGTAGCGCTTTGAACATCAACCGCCCAATTTAGCCTTAAGAATCTGGTTAACCTGCCCAGGATTAGCTTGGCCGCCGGAGGCTTTCATAATCTGACCGACAAAGTAGCCCAGCATCTTCTCTTGGCCGCCCTTATAGGCTTCAACTTGAGAAGGATTGTTTGCCAGCACTTCGTCCACCAAAGCTTCAATCGCGCCGCTATCGGTAATCTGCTTCAAGCCTTTGCTGGCAATGATTTCGTCCGCCGAGCCTTCGCCGTTCCACATCGCATCAAACACCTGCTTGGCGAGCTTGCCTGAGATGGTGTTGTCCTGAATACGTGCAATCATGCCCGCCAAGTGCGCCGCAGAAATCGGCGATTGGGAAATGGACAGGCCGGCTCTGTTCAAAGCACCGGACAGATCGCTCATAATCCAGTTGGCGCACACCTTGGCGTCCTTGCCGCCGGTGGCCGCCAGCACGGCTTCAAAATACTCCGCCAACTCACGCGAACCGGTCAACACACCGGCATCGTAATCGCTCAAACCAAACTCGGCCATATAACGCGCCCGCTTCACGTCCGGCAACTCCGGCATCTGCGCACGTACGGCATCAATGTCTTCATCGGTAATCACCACCGGCAACAAATCCGGGCAAGGGAAATAACGGTAATCGTTCGCCTCCTCCTTGGAGCGCATGGAACGGGTGACATCGTTGTCGGCGTCATACAGGCGGGTTTCCTGCACGATCTTGCCGCCGCTTTCCAGCACTTCGATCTGACGGGCAATCTCATATTCAATCGCCTTCTCGATAAAACGGAACGAGTTGATGTTCTTCAATTCGGTACGCGTGCCCAGCGGCGCACCCGGACGACGCACGGAAACGTTGGAATCGACGCGGAAAGAACCTTCCTGCATATTGCCGTCGCAGATTCCCAAATACTGCACCAACTCATGCATTTTGCGCGCATAGGCCACCGCCTCCTTGGCGGAACGCATATCCGGTTCGGACACGATTTCCAGCAGCGGCGTGCCGGCACGGTTCAGGTCGATACCGCTCATGCCCGGCAGAATGCCGTGTACCGATTTACCGGCGTCTTCTTCAAGGTGGGCGCGCGTCACACCGATCGTTTTCTTGACGCCGTCGACCTCGATCTCCAGCGTGCCTTTACCCACAATCGGATACTGCAGCTGCGAGGTCTGATAGCCTTTCGGCAAATCCGGATAAAAATAGTTCTTACGCTCGAAGACCGATTTGCGGCCAATCTCGGCATTCAATGCCAACGCCAGACGGATCGACTTGCCGATGACCGCTTCGTTCAGCACCGGCAACATTCCCGGCATCCCTAGGTCAATCGCACACGCCTGCGTGTTCGGCTGGGCGCCATACGCAATCGAGGAGCCCGAAAAGATCTTGGTATTGGTCGTCAACTGCGCGTGGATTTCCAATCCGATTACCACTTCCCAACTCATTGTGTTCACTCCTTCCTGTTACTGATACTGCGCCGGCATCTGTTTGTGCCAGTCGGTCGTCTGTTGATATTGATGAGCAATATTCAACAGCTTCGCTTCACTGAAATAAGGACCGACAATATGCAGCCCCACAGGACGGTTGTTGACAAAACCGGCAGGCACGGAAAGACCCGGCAAACCCGCCAAGTTAACAGGAATGGTATACAGATCGGCCAGATACATACTGGTCGGATCATCGGTTTTTTCGCCGATATTGAAGGCCGGCGTCGGCGCGACCGGCCCCATAATGACATCGCACTGCTCAAACGCCTTGGTAAAGTCATCACGCACCATACGGCGCAGTTTCTGCGCCTTCAGGTAATAGGCATCGTAGAAGCCGGCCGACAACGCATAGGCGCCCACCATAATACGGCGCTTCACCTCAGCACCAAATCCTTCGGCGCGCGAACGGGTGTACAGGTCTTGCAGATCCTTGGGCTTCTCGCAACGGTAACCGAAACGCACCCCGTCAAAACGCGACAGGTTGGATGAGGCCTCCGCCGGTGCCAATACATAATATGAAGGCACCGCCAAATCCTTGTTCGGCAGACTCACTTCGATAACTTCCGCGCCCTGTTTCTGGATTTCGGCAATGGCGTCTTTAACCACTTTTTCCACCTGCGGGTCCAAACCTTCGCCAAAGTATTCCGCAGGCACACCGACTTTCAAACCTTTCAAAGGCTGATTCAGTTCAGCGGCATAATCCACGCCTTCGCGTTGCAGACTGGTAGAGTCGCGCTCGTCAAAACCGGCCATGGCATTCAACAACCAAGCCGCCTCTTCGGCCGAACGCGTCATAGGCCCGGCCTGGTCAAAACTCGATGCGTAGGCCACGATACCAAAACGCGACACCGTGCCGTATGTCGGCTTGATGCCGGTGATGCCGCAGAAAGACGCCGGTTGACGAATCGAGCCGCCGGTGTCGGTACCGGTCGCCATCGGCGCCAGACCGGCGGCAATCACCGCCGCCGCACCGCCCGACGATCCACCCGGAACCGCCTGATGATCCCACGGATTTTTGGTCGGACCGTAGTAACTGCTCTCCGAAGAGGAGCCCATCGCGAACTCATCCATATTGGTTTTACCCAAAATCGGCATACCGACCTTTTTCAATTGCGTCACCACATGGGCATCATAAGGCGCGATAAAGTTATCCAACATTTTCGAGCTGCACGAGGTCTTTACCCCGTCGGTACAGAAAATGTCTTTGTGTGCCACCGGAATGCCGGTCAGCAACTCGGCCGTGCCGCTTTGCAAACGCTCATCCGCTTCCCGCGCCATCTCCATCGCCAACTCCGGCGTGACTGTCACATACGCATTCAACTCGCCGTCATACTTGGCAATGCGGTCAAGGTAGTGCTGCGTCAATTGCACGCTGGTGATTTCACCGGCGTGGAGCTTTTCACTCATCTGTTTAATCGTTAAATTATGCATCTTCTTTACTCTTTCCAATCTCGCGCAACTTACTCAATGACCTGCGGAACCAAATACAACCCTTCCGACGTCGACGGTGCGACACTTTGCAACTTCTCGTGCTGATCCGTTTCGCTGATCACGTCTCGACGCAAGCGCTGCACCTGATCCAAAGGATGCGCCATCGGCTCAACACCCTGCGTATCGGCCGCTTCCATCTGTGCAAACAAATCCAAAATATTCGACAACTTCGCGGCGACCTCGCCCACTTCGTCATCTTTTACCGCAATGGCCGCCAAACGCGAGATATACTCGACTTCGGTTTTTCCTAAAGACACACCTAACTCCTCATGCTTTTGTGTACGTGAAAGCCCCCGCACACAACCAGCCCAATTCAGACAAAAAACAATGCCGCGTAACATACCACATTTTGCGGTTACACTAAAGAGCCAAGCCGCCTGCCAGCCGCTTAAAATAATGCTTCACCACATGAACTGAACCCCACGTAATCACACTCTTCACCTGCTTGAAAAACCCATTAAAAACGCTTAAAAACACCCCTAATATTTTTTATCCGTCAATCCATTTTTTTCTACTTCGATTCAACCAGTTGTTATAGAATAACCGGATTATTTTTGCCTACTCTTCGAGGACAAGACCGCATGTTTCGCAAACTAATGGGACTTTTTTCCAACGACCTTTCCATCGACCTTGGAACCGCCAATACACTGATCTACGTGCGCGGCAAAGGCATGGTACTAAACGAACCTTCCGTCGTTTCTATCCGTAATAACCGCCGCGGCTCCGGGTCCAACAGCCGCTCTATCGTCGCCGTAGGTGAAAACGCAAAACTGATGCTCGGCAAAGAAAACCAGGATATTCAAACCATCCGTCCGCTGAAGGACGGCGTTATCGCCGATTTTGAAGTCACCGAAAAAATGCTGCAGGCCTTTATCCGCAAAGTGCATGAAGCCAAATTCTTCCAGCCCAGCCCTCGCGTATTGATTTGTGTACCTTGCGGTTCTACGCAGGTCGAGCGTCGTGCGATTCGTGAGTCTGCAGCCGGTGCCGGCGCGCGTGAGGTTTACCTGATTGAAGAACCGATGGCGGCCGCCATCGGCGCAGGCATGCCGGTCAGCGAACCAACCGGCTCCATGGTTGTCGATATCGGCGGCGGTACCACAGAAGTCGCCACACTGTCATTGAACGGCATTGTCTGGTCGGACTCCGTTAAAGTCGGCGGCGACCGTTTTGACGACGCCATTATCAAGTATGTACGCCGCAACTACGGCATGGTCATCGGCGAGAGTACCGCAGAAAAGATCAAGAAAACCATCGGCACGGCCTATCACATGGTTGAGCCGGATACGATGGAAGTACACGGCAGCAATATCGCCGAAGCCGTACCGCGCCGCTTTACATTGAACAGCAACGAGGTTTTGGAAGCCCTGCAAGAACCGCTTTCGGCGATTGTCAGCGCGGTGCGTACCGCGTTGGAAAATACCCCGCCTGAACTGGGTGCCGACATTGCCGAACACGGCATTGTTCTGACCGGCGGCGGCGCATTGCTGCGCAACCTGAACACGCTATTGTCCGAAGAAACCGGTATTCCGGTCATTATTGCCGATGACCCGCTGACCTGCGTAGCTCGCGGCGGCGGACGCGCTTTGGAACTGATGGATGAAAAAGG